>NZ_JAKTNR010000021.1 GCF_022760855.1 Thermus albus | reverse complement strand
GGTCATGGACGAGGGGTAGGCGAGGGGGCAGGCTGGGGCTTGGAGGTGTCTATGCCCCACGTGATCTGCGAGCCTTGCATTGGCGTGAAGGACCGTTCTTGCCAGGAGGTTTGTCCGGTGGAATGCATCTACGATGCTGGTGAGCAGCTTTACATCCACCCTGACGAGTGCATTGACTGCGGGGCCTGTGTGCCTGCTTGTCCGGTGAACGCCATCTACCCTGAGGAGGATGTCCCCGAGGAGTGGAGGGTTTAAAGAAGAACCGCGAGTGGGCCCAGACCTTGCCCAACGTGCACGTGTTGGAGTCTTAAGGGAGGGAATCCTGCCGGACCCAATGGCTGGGGCCTGGACCTCCGCAAAAGCCGCGGAAGGCGCAGACCTTGCAAGCCGTCCCACAGGCCAGGGGGGCCACGTATCCCTTTCGTTCCAGCTGCTTGAGGAGCAGGAGGGTTGCCTCCAGGCTAAGCCCTAAGCCTTGGGCCAGCTCCTGGGGGGTCTTGGGGGAGGTCAGAAGTTCCAGCGCTAGGGGGATCATGGCAGGATGCGGTAGACCAGGAAGGCCAGGAGGTAGGCCAGGGAAAGTTGGTATCCCACGGCCAACAAGGCTCCTTTCCCGCCTACCACCTGCCTTAAGGCGGCCAAGGTGGCCACACACGGGGTGTAAAGGAGGACGAAGACCAAATAAGCCAGGGCTCCGGATGGGGACACCGCTTCCTTCAGGGCCGCCTGGAGGGGGGTGGGCTCAGGGGCCAGGCTAAGGTGGAGCGAAAACAGCGATCCGAGCCCATGTAGGGTGCCCGCCAAGGCGGAGAGGAGGCCATCTATGAGGGCTCTCACTCCCTCGGCTAGCCCCAGGGGCATGAGGCCTTCTGACCCAAAGAAGCTCACCCCCAGGGTTCCCACCACCACCTCCTTGGCGATAAACCCGGGGATCAAAGCCCCCACCAGCCGCCAGTCCTCGAGGCCCAGGGGGTGGAAGAGGGGGGTGAGGGCTTGGGCTAAGGCGGCGTAGGGGCTCCCCCCCGGAAAGGGCAGGTGTAAAAGCGCCCATACCGCCAAAACCGCCAGCAGGATGGGGCCCCCTGCTCCTTGCAGGAAGCTTTGGGTACGGGCCCAGGCCAGGCGCCAAAGGAGCCTGGGTGGGGGGAAGCGGTAGGGGGGAAGTTCCATGGCCCCTTCCCCCCGGCCCGCCTTAAGCAGCTTGCCTAGGAGGAGGGCTGTGAATAGGCCAAGGACCAGGCCCAGAAGATAAAGCCCCAACACCACCAAGAAAGCCTTTTCGGGAAAGAAGACGAAGGCGAAGAGGGTGAAGACCGGAAGCCTAGCCCCACAGGCCATGAAGGGGATGGCCAGGGCGGTCCTCAGGCGGTCTAAGGGATGGGAGAGGGTGCGGGTGGCGTAGATGGCGGGGACATTGCAGCCAAAGCCCAGGACCAAGGGGATGAAGGCCTTTCCGGGAAGCCCCGCCCACTGCATGGCCCGGTCCACCACAAAGGCCATGCGGGCCAAGAACCCGGAAAGCTCCAGGAAGCCCAGGGCCAGGTAGAGGAGGAGGAGCACTGGGGTAAAGGCCAAGACCGTACCCACGCCGGCCACCACCCCTTCGGTTAGGAAGGACTGGAGGAGGGGAGGTAGGGAAAGGGCCACGATCCAACGGGAAAGCACCTCTTGGGCCTGACCCATCAGGTCCACCCAGGGGGCGGAAAGGGCAAAGGTGAAGCGGAAGGTGAGAAGGAGGGCCAACAGGAAAAGGGGCAATCCCAAAAGGGGGTGGAGCACCACCCGGTCCAGCCTTTCGGTGAGGGAGGGAAGGCTTTTTACCCGTTGCACCGCCTTGTCATGGATCTCCCGGGCCTTGGCGTACCTGGCCTCGAGGGCCAGGAGGTAGGGGTCCAACCCGGCCTGGGCGAGGGCGCTCCCTTCCTGCCTTACCGCCTCCCAAGCCTCGGGGGGCAGGGGGAGGTTTTCCTCCCCCATAAGGGCCAAAAGGGCCAGGGCCCGGTTGGGCACCCAAGGGCGCAGGTGGTCCAGGGCCCTTTCCAAGGGCTCAGGGTAGAGGACCATGGGGGTAGGGATGCGGGCCTCCCTCACCTTGGGCCAGACCTCGGCCACCTGGCCCCGGCTGGCTACCGTACCCGCCACTGGGAGGCCCAGGGCCTTCTCCAGGGCTTGGAGGTCCACCTTAAGCCCCTTGGCCTCCGCCTCGTCCAAGAGGTTAACCACCAGGACCATGGGCAGGCCCAGCTCCATGAGTTCCAGGGTGAGGACCAGGCTCCTTTCCAAGTTCCCCCCGTCCAAGACGTTGAGGACCAGGTCAGGGGGGTTTTGGAGGAGCTCCCGGACCACCAGGGTTTCCTCCGGCGAGGTGGCCAAAAGGGAGTAGAGGCCGGGCAGGTCCACCAGCTCCACTGGCCCCCCTAGGTCCAGGCGGGCGGAAAGGCGCTCCAGAGTGGTTCCCGCCCAGTTCCCCACCGCCAGCTGGCTGCCCGCCAAGGCGTTGATGAGGGAGGATTTCCCGGTGTTGGGCCCCCCGACCATGGCCCAATGCTTTTCCCGTGTCGGTCGGGTCTCGGAGGCTATGGGTGCTGGAGGATCGCACCGGGGGCAACTCATGTGGGCTCCCTGCTGGCTTCCACCAGGATGACCTTGGCCGCCTCGCGGCGTAGGAGCAGATAGGTTTCCCCTGCCCGCACCTCGAGGGGATCCCCCAAGGGGGCCCGTAAGAGGATTTCCACCGTGGCTCCAGGCCTCAAGCCTAAGGCTAGAAGCCGCTTTTCTTCCGGCGGAACCCTGAGGATTCGCGCCTGCTGGCCAGGGGGAAGCTGGGTTAGGGGTAGCATGGTCAACCTCCTGGAGGTTAGGCTATACCGCTCCCAGGATAAAGTCAAGTATTCCGCTCGGATTTAGTGTATTAGAAACAGTAACCATTTCCATTTAACAATCTGCCGAATCTGCTGAGGGCTTCGGGGTGGGGAATCTGTACCTGCCTTCCCTTAGGCCGGATGGGGCCTTGGCGGTAGGGGTGGCCCAGGATGCAACATGTCCTCAGCGGCGCAGGTGGGGGTTGGCCTGGCGGCAAACCCCTTGATCCGGGTCATGGACGAGGGGTAGGCGAGGGGGCAGGCTGGGGCTTGGAGGTGTCTAT
>NZ_JAKTNR010000020.1 GCF_022760855.1 Thermus albus | reverse complement strand
TGGAGCGGGCCCTGGGCTGGGCGAGGGAGGAGGGATGAGCCCAAGCCGCGAGGAGCTTTGGGAAGGGCTCAAAGGGCCTTGGGACCTCCTGATCCTGGGGGGTGGGGCCACGGGGGCGGGGGTCCTTTGGGAGGCCACCCTGAGGGGCCTACGGGCGGCCTTGGTGGAGGCGGGGGACTTTGGCATAGGCACCAGCAGCCGCTCCACCAAGCTTCTCCACGGGGGGGTGCGCTACCTGGAGCTGGCCTTCAAGGAACGGAACCCCAAGCAGCTCCGCCTGGTGCGGGAGGCCCTAGGGGAACGCCAGGTGGTGATGGGCCTGGCCCCGCACCTGGCGCGGCCCCTCACCCTCCTCACCCCCCTCTTCCGCCCCCTGGAGCTCCCCTATTATTGGGTGGGTCTAAAGCTCTACGACCTCCTGGCGGGGGCCAGGCGCCTGGCCCCAAGCCGCTACGCTTCCCCCAAGGAGGTGGGGGTCCTTTTCCCCGACCTCCCCCCCACCTTGGGGGGCATCCTCTACCAGGACGGCCAGTTCGCCGACTACCGCCTGAACCTGGCCCTCATCCTCTCCGCCTTAGGCCGGGGGGCGGTGGCCCTAAACTACGCGGAGGCCACGGGCTTTCTTCTGAAGGAGGGGAGGGTGCGGGGCGCGGTGGTGAAGGACCGCCTTACGGGCCAAGAGGTGGAGGTCTGGGCCCAGGCGGTGGTGAACGCCACCGGGTCCCAGGCGGACCGGGTGCGCCGGCTTCTGGACCCTCACCTCCCACCCCTCCTCACCCCCTCCAGCGGGGCCCACCTGGTCCTAGACTACCCCTTAAAGGTGGGCCTCCTCCTGCCCAGGACGCGGGATGGCCGGGTTCTTTTTCTCCTGCCCTGGCAGGGCAGGGCTCTTCTGGGCACCACCGACCTCCCTGCCGAGGCCAGGGCCTGCCCTCTTCCCCGGGAGGAGGAGGTGGCCTACCTCCTGGAGGAGATCCGTCCCTACCTGGGGGACCTTTCGGACAGGGTCCTGGCCGCCTGGGCGGGCCTCCGGCCCCTGGTGGGGAAAGGGGAGACCAAAAGGCTGGTGCGGGACCACCTGATCGTGGAGGAAAAGGGGCTTTACACCCTCACCGGGGGCAAGTGGACCACCTTCCGCCTCATGGCCTTGGACCTACTGGAACGCCTGGCCCGGGACCTCTCCCTCCACCTTCCCCCCTCCCAAAGCCACCGCACCCCCCTCCTGGGGGCGGGGCCCAAGCCCCCCTTGCCCCTTCCGGAGGAGGTGGCGGCGCACCTTTATGGCCACTACGGCACCCGGGCGGGGGAGGTGGCGGCCCTGGGGGATCGGCCCCTGCTTCCAGGGCTACCCTACCTGGAGGGGGAGGTGGTCTTTGCCGTAAGGGAGGAGCTGGCGCAAAAGCCTTTGGACGTGCTGGTCCGCAGGATGGGCCTGGCCCTTTTGGACCGGAAACGGGCGGAGGAGGCCTTGCCCCGGGTGGTGGACCTCATGGCCCCCCTCCTGGGGTGGGATGAGCCCACAAAAGAGGCCCTTCTTTCCGAGGCCAGAGGGGCCCTTCCTGCCCTTTGCTAGGCGCCTTCCTCCGAGGCCCTCTGCACCGCCTGCGTTTCCTTAAGGATGGCCCGCACCCGCTCCCCGGGGATGGTTTCCTCCCGGAGGAGCTCCTCGGCGATCCTGTGCATGGCCTCCGCATGGGCCATGAGAACCTGGCGGGCCTTGGCGTAGGCCTCGTCCAGGATTTTGCGGATGTCCTGGTCAATGAGGCGGGCGGTTTCCTCGGAGTGGTCCTTTTTCTTGGCGATCTCCTCTCCCAGGAAGATGGGACCCGAGTCCGAACCCCAAGCGATGTTCCTGAAGTGCTCCCCCATGCCCCAGTCCAGAACCATGCGCTTGGCGATCTGGGTGGCCCGCTTGAAGTCGTCCTGGGCCCCGGTGGTCACGGTGCCGGTGAAAAGCTCCTCCGCCACCCGGCCCGCCATGAGGACGGCCAGCTCGTCCATGAGGTGGTCCTTGGAGACCAAGACCCTCTCCTCCGGCTTGCTCCAGCGGGCGCCCAAGGCCATGCCCCTAGGGACGATGGAGACCTTCTCGGTTTTGTCGGCGTGGGGCAGGACCTCCCCCACCACGGCATGCCCCGCCTCGTGGTAGGCCACGGCCCTTTTCTCCTCCTCGGAAAGCTTTAGGGCGGGCCGCTCCAGGCCCAAGACGATCTTGTCCAGGGCCTTGAGGAAGTGCTCCTTGCGGACTTGCTTAGCGCCGGCCCGGGCCGCCAGCAGGGCCGCCTCGTTTACCAGGTTCTTGAGGTCGGCCCCGGAAAAGCCCGGGGTGAGGTGGGCCAACTCCAGGGCGTCCACGTCCTCGGCAATGGGTTTGCCCCGCATGTGGACCAGGAGGATATCCCGGCGCTCCTCGAGGGCGGGAAGGCCCACCACCACCTGGCGGTCAAACCGCCCGGGGCGCAAAAGGGCCGGATCCAGGATATCCGGGCGGTTGGTGGCGGCCAGGACGATGACCGAGGTGTCCTTCTCAAAGCCGTCCATCTCGGAAAGGATCTGGTTTAGCGTCTGTTCCCTCTCGTCGTGGCCACCCCCGATGCCCGCCCCCCGCTTGCGGCCGATGGAGTCCAGCTCGTCGATGAAGATGATGCTGGGGGCGTTCCTGCGGGCATCCTCAAAGAGGCTTCGCACCCGGCTTGCCCCCACCCCCACGAACATCTCCATGAACTCGCTGGCGGAGACGGAGAAGAAGGGCACCCCGGCCTCCCCCGCCACCGCCCGGGCCAGGAGGGTTTTGCCGGTTCCTGGTGGCCCCACCAGGAGGACGCCTTTGGGGATTTCTGCCCCTAGCTCCAGGTACTTCTTGGGATTTTTGAGGAAGTCCACCACCTCCATCAGCTCCCGCTTGGCCTCCTCGTGGCCGGCCACGTCCTTGAAGGTGGTGCCCACCTGCTTCTCCTTGCCATAGAGTTTGGCCCGGCTCTGGCCGAACTGCATCACCTGGCCGGCCCCACCTTGGGCCCGCATGAAGAAGAACCAGAAGAAGAGGATGAGGAGGACCGTGGGGCCCAGGTAGAGGAGGAACTGGGGCCAGAAGGAAGGGGGTTTGGTGAGGATTCTGACCCCGTTTTCCTCCAGAAAGCGTAGGAGCTCCGGGTCCGCCACCTGGGCCGGAGGCAGGGGTACGGCAAAGCGCCTCGCCACCTGGCTTCCCCCTTGGGGGGTGGGGAGGCGCTCGGGTTCCTTAAGGGTACCCAGAATGCGGGTGTCCTCCAAGGTTACTTCGGCCACCCTTCCTTCCCGCACGAGGGTACGGAATTCGGTGTAGGAAAGGGTGGGAGCCGGAGGGCCCGTGAAGGCGGTGTAGGCCAGATAGCCTAGAAGGAGCAAAAAGATCAGGGTGAAAGGGTTAATCCGCTGCGGCAAGGTCTACCTCCCTGGTCCTATGGTAGCGCCTATAGGGTGAGAGGATTGAGGGCTGTGGTATCCTCAAGCGGCGATGAGGGGGGTCCTCGAGGCCCTGCACCACGGGGATTACGATACCGCCATTGAGCGCCTCACCCGCAAGGCCCTTTTCGGCTCCAAGGAGGAGGCCAAAGAGGCCCTTCTCCTCCTGGCGGAGGTGCACAGCCTCTACGGGGAGGAGGGGCGGGAGAAGGCCCACCGGGCCCTAGAAGAGGCCTATGAGTTTGGAGGGCTGGAGTACGATCCCCTGTACCGGGCCCTTTTGGGGGAGCTTTTGGCCCTCGAGGGCCGGGGGGAGGGGGAGGTGCGGGCCCTTTTCCTCCCCACGGAGGACCCCCGGGCCCGGTACCACCAGGCCCAGGCCCTCTTCTACCTGGGCCGGTTTGAGGAGGTGCTAAGGACCCTTAAGGAAGGGCTTCCCGCCTTTTTGGCCTGGCGGGCGGAGGGGCTTAAGGGAAGGGCCTTGGAACAGCTTGGCCGCTACCCCGAGGCCGCCTTGGCCTACGAGAGGGGGGCGGAGCTGGCCTTGGGCCTGGAGCGCTACTGGCTTCTTTTGGATGCCGCCGCCATGTGGGTGGAGGCGGGAGAGGGGGAAAGGGCCCTCCTGGCCCTGGAGGAGGCCTCGGAGGCCGTGGGGGAAGAACCCCTCGAGGATGCCGCCACCCGCTACTACCTCCTGGCCCGGGCCCATTTCCTCCTGGATAACCCCAACCGGGCCCTGGAGGAGGTGCGGGAGGCCCTAAGACGGGAGGAGGAAAGCGGCCACAAGGCCTACGGCACCCCCCTTTTGGAAGGGCAGATCCTCTTACGCCTGGGGCGCTATCCCGAGGCCATGGCCGCCTTTCAGGAAGCCTTGGCCCGGGCGGAGGGGGTGGAAAGGGGGTATGTCCTCCACGAGATGGCGGTGGCGGCCCTGGACCAGGGGAGCCATCTAGAGGCCGAGGAATACCTGAAGGCCCTCTTGAAGGAGGAAGGCTACCCCTACCGGGCCCAGGCCCTGGCGGACCTGGCCGAGGTCCTGTATCGCCAGGGGCGGTACCAGGAGGCGGAAAGGCTAGCCCAGGAGGCCATGGCGGAAGGGGCTTTGGCCGCGGGGGAGCTCATCCTGGGCCACATCGCCTACGACCTCATGCACCTGGAGGAGGCCTTGGCCCATTACCGCAAGGTGGCGGAGCTCGCCGAGGAGGGAAGCCGGGAGTGGGTGGGGGCCCAGGAGATGGTGGTGGATACCCTGGCCCAGCTGGGCTACCGCTCCCCGGAGGAGATCCTGGCCCGCACCGAGGCGGTGTTGCCCCATGTCCACCCCGCCGACGAGTGGCACCAGGCCCTCCGGGCCTACCGGGAGCGGGCGGAGGCCATTCTCCGGGAAGGGAGGCGGCCCAACTAGCTTCCCCCGCGCCTCAAGGGGGCCAGGGCCTTCAGCACCTCCTGGGCCTTTAGGGGTTTGGGAAGGTGCAAGACCCTAAGGGGGCGGAAGAGAAGCCCCGGCGGGGTTTCGCTCACCAGGTACAAGGAGGCCAGCTTGCCCTCGGGGTGGGCCCTGAGCCTCTTGGCCATCTCCAGGGCCCTTTCCCCCTGGAGGATGATGCCCTTGGGCCTCTCCTTGAGGAGGCGTAGGGCCATCTCCAGGTCCAAGGGGAGCTGCACCCGGTAGCGGTGGGCCTCCAGGAGGTAGAGAAGGAGCCGCCGCACCACCCCGCTTTCCGCCAACACCAGGACCAGGGGGTCGTCCGCCAGCAGGGTGGAAGGGCGGATCAGCCCCCGGCTTTTCAGTTCAAAGAGGAGATGATAGACCTGCTCCTCCGGAAGGCCGGAAAGGAGGGCCACGCTCCTTGCCCGCCGGACGCCATCCAGTAGCTCCAACACCGTCCAAGCCTCGGGTGTTAGGGGATGGCGGGTGGGGTCCTCCACCAGGTGGAAAACCTCATCGGGGCCCACCTGGCCTTGGCGCCACTCGTCCAGGCGCCGGGCCGCTTCCAAAAGGGTAGCCTTGGTTTCCAGGGTCTGGGGAAGGGCCACTTGGCTTCCTTCCACCAGGGGCTCGGCCAGGATCTCCCCCTCCTTCTCCCCCAGCAGGGTGGCCAGGGCCTCGAGGACCTGGGCCTCCAGGGCCTCCTTAAGCTCCTCCTCCCCGATGAGGCCCAGTTCCAGGGCCAAGGCTCCCAAGGGGGTTCCCGGGTTTTCCCGCCCCTGGCGCTCCACCAGTTCTTGAACCTCATCCAGAGAAAGGTGGCCAAGGCGCACCAGGTACTCCCCCAGGTGGGGTCCCGGTTCGGTGCGGGCGTAGAGGATGCGTCCGTGAAGGAGATGGATCCGGCCATAGAGGCGCCCCCGGAAGGTGACCACGGCGCTTTTACGGTGGTCGGCCAGGACCTTCAGAAGTTCCGCTAGGTCCAGTTCCTCCAGGGTAGCCCTTACCATGGCCTAGAGGAGGGGTTCCACGGGAGGGGGGTAGCCCAGGTGGCGGTAGGCCCGCTCCGTGGCCACCCTTCCCCGGGGGGTGCGCTTCAGGAGCCCCTGCTGGATGAGATAAGGTTCATGGACTTCTTCCAGGGTGCCCGGGTCCTCGGAAAGGGCGGTGGCCAGGGTCTGCAGGCCCACCGGGCCGCCGCCAAAGCGCAGGATCAGGGTTTCCAGGATCTCCCGGTCCCGTCTTTCCAGGCCCAGCTCGTCCAGGCCGAGGGCGTGTAGGGCCTCGAGGGCCCGTTCCTGGCTGATGGTTTCCTCCCCCGCCACCTGAGCGAAGTCCCGCACCCGTCGGAAAAGCCGTTTGGCGATGCGCATGGTCCCCCGGCTCCTGCGGGCGATCTCCAAGGCGGCCTCCTGGGTGATGGCGATCCCCAAAAGCCTGGCGTCCCGCCTAACCCCCTCGGAGAGCTCCTCCAAGGAGTAGTACTCCAGGTGCTCCACGATGCCGAAGCGGCTGAGCAAGGGGGCGGTGATGAGGCCCGGGCGGGTGGTGGCCCCGATCAAGGTGAAGCGGGGAAGCTCCAGGCGGATGGTGCGGGCCGCAGGCCCTTGGCCGATGACGATGTCCATCCGGAAGTCTTCCAGAGCTGGGTAGAGGTGTTCCTCCGCCTGGCGGCTTAGGCGGTGGATCTCGTCGATGAAGAGGATGTCCCCTTCCTCCAGGGAGTTGGCCAGGATGGCGGCCAGGTCCCCCGGCTTCTCTATGGCCGGCCCCGAGGTAACCCGGAGGTTGACCCCCAGCTCATGGGCGATCACATGGGCCAGGGTGGTCTTGCCAAGGCCCGGGGGCCCGAAGAGGAGGAGGTGCTCCAGGGGCTCGCCCCGGGCCTTGGCGGCCTCGAGGTAGACCCTTAGTTTCTTTTTCAACCTCTCCTGGCCGATGTACTCGTCCAGGGTCTTGGGCCTTAGGGCGAGGTCCGGGTGCACGTCCACGCCCTTTCATGATAGCCTCTTCCCGTGCGCCGGACGGTAAAAGACTTTCGCCATGCGAAGGGCCAAAGGCTCGTCTACCTCACCGCTTATGACTACCCCACAGCCCGCCTAGCGGAAAGCGCGGGGGTGGACGCCATCTTGGTGGGGGATTCCCTGGGCATGGTGGTGCTGGGCTACCCCTCCACGGTTCCCGTCACCCTGGAGGAGATGCTCCACCACACCAAGGCGGCCAGGCGGGGCGCCCCGGATACCTTCTTGGTGGCGGACCTACCCTATCTTTCCTACGCCACCTTAGACCGGGCGCTGGCTTCCGCGGAAAGGCTTATGAAGGAAGGCGGGGCGGATGCGGTGAAGCTGGAGGGTGGGGAGGAGGTGGCGGGGATCGTCTTGGGCCTCACCCGGGCGGGGGTTCCGGTTTTGGGCCACGTGGGCCTTACCCCCCAGACGGCCAGCCAGCTTGGGGGATACAGGCTTCAGGGGAAGCGTCCTGAAGAGGCCGAGCGCATCCTTAGGGGGGCCTTGGCCCTGGAGGAGGCGGGGGCCTACGGGGTGGTGCTGGAGATGGTGCCCACGGGTCTGACCAAGGAGGTCACGGAGAGACTATCCGTCCACACCATCGGCATTGGGGCCGGGCCTTACACGGACGCCCAGGTTTTGGTCTTTCACGACGTGGTGGGGCTTTATGGGGAGTTCAAGCCCCGGTTCGTGAAGCGGTACCTGGAGGGGGGAAGGCTTTTCCACGAGGCCCTATCCCGATTCGTCCAGGAGGTGCGGGAAGGGGTTTTCCCAGGGGAGGAGCACAGCTTTTAGGGCTTTCATGGGCCTGGGTCCGGTGGGGCGGGGCTTGACGGGTTAGTTGAGAATGGACTAGCGTTATTGCGTGTTGGCCCTCGAGGTGCGTAACCTATCGGTGCGCTTCGGGGAGTTCCAGGCCCTGGAGGGCGTCACCCTGGACGTGCCCCAAGGGGCCTTCGTGGCCATTGTGGGCCCCAATGGGGCGGGGAAGAGCACCCTTTTGAAGGCCATCCTGGGCCTGGTGCCCTTCCGGGGTGAGGTTCGGGTCCTGGGGCGCCCCCTAGCGGAAACCGATCCTTTGTGGTTCGGCTACGTGCCCCAGATCAAAACCTTTGACCGCACCTTCCCCGCCCTGGCCTTGGAGTTGGTGGCCACGGGCCTTAGACGGCGCTGGCCTTTCCGTCTTTCCCCTAGGGAACGGGAGGAGGCGCGTTCTGCCCTAAGGCGGGTGGGGGCCGAGGAGCTGGCCTTCCGCCCCCTGGGAAAGCTTTCCGGGGGGCAGCTCCAGCGGGTCTATCTGGCCCGGGCCCTGATCCGTAGGCCCAAAATCCTCCTTCTGGACGAGCCCGCCACCGGGGTGGACCGGGTGGGGGAGGTGGACCTGTACCGGTACCTGGAGGCCTACCAGCAGGAGTCAGGGGCCACGGTGCTCATGATCACCCACGACTGGGAGGCGGCCCACCACGCCAGCCACGTGCTGGTGATGAACCGTCGTGTGGTGGGGTTTGGACCTCCTGAGAAGGCCCTCACCGAGGCCTGCCTACGCCAGGCCTTCGGCCACCTGGGTCATGCCCACGGGCTATACCTGGGGGGTGGGCATGCTTGAGGCTTTGGGTTATCCCTTTTTCCAGCGGGCCCTTTGCGCAGGGCTTCTGGTGAGTCTTCTTTCCGGATTCCTTTCCCCCTTCGTGGTGCAAAGGCGGCTTTCCTTCCTGGGGGATGGGCTGGCCCATGCCGCCTTTGCTGGGGTGGCCTTGGGGCTTTTCCTAAGGGGAGAACCCCTTTGGTTTGCCCTGCCCTTCACCTTCTTGGTGGCCATGGCCATCACCTTGGTGAAGGAGAAGACCGAGCTCTCCGAGGACACCGCCATCGGGGTCTTCTTTGCCCTTTCGGTGGCCCTGGGGGCCGTCTTCCTCTCCAAGGCCAAGGGGTACGTGGGGGATGCCATGGGCTACCTCTTTGGCTCCCTTTTGGCTGTGGGGTCGGCAGACCTTTGGGCCATGGCCCTCCTCCTGCTCCTGGCCCTGCTCCTCCTGCCCCTCTGGGGGCCCCTGGCCTACGCCACCTTTGACCGGGAGCTGGCCCTTTCCGACCGGGTACCGGTGGTCCTCCACGACTACCTCCTCTCCGGCTTCCTCGCCGTGAGCCTGGTGCTGGCGGTGAAGGTGGTGGGGATCATACTGGTGGCGGCCTTTTTGGTGATCCCCGGGGCGGTGGCCAGGCTCCTAAGCCCCACCTTTGCTGGGCTTACCCTCCTCTCCCTAGCGCTGTCGGTCCTGTCCACGGTCCTGGGCCTCTTTCTCTCCTTCCTCCTGGACTGGCCCAGCGGGGCCAGCATCGTGCTGTTGCAGGCGGCCCTGTTCGGCCTGGCCTTTGTGAAAACCGTGTTTTCCGGGGGGAAATGAGGCCTTTGCGGTATACTGGGGGCATGTGGGTGTCCACGAAGGCCCAGTACGGCCTGAGGGCTCTGGTGGAGATTGGCCTCAGGGCTCCCGAGGCGGTGCCCCTCAAGGAGGTGGCCGAGGCCCAGGGCATCAGCCAGCACTACCTGGAGCAGATCGCCGCCCAGCTCAGGCGCTCGGGGTTCATCCGCTCCGTGCGGGGGGCCAAGGGGGGGTACCGTCTGGCCCGCCCGCCCGAAAAGGTGACCGCCCTGGAGGTGGTGGAGTCCTTGGAGGGAAGCCTGGCGCCCGTGTCCTGCATTGAGGACCCCGAGGCCTGCGCCAAGGTGGGGCAGTGCTCCACGGAACTCCTTTGGAAGCGGGTGGACCTGGCCATGCGCCAGGTCTTAGGGGGAACCACCCTGAAAGACCTCATTGAGGAGCGGAAGCTCATTGAGGCCAAGCGCCTCATCCAGCTCCAGCCCACGGGTTAAGTCCCAGGTGGCTTCGGCTTAGCCCTGGTGGCCGCCCCAAGGGGGGCTTGCCGTGGACGTGGGGCCGAAGGCCGCAGAGGAGGATACCTTGCAGATCTATCTGGACTACGCCGCCACCACGCCCCTGGACAACGAGGTCCAGGAGGCCATGCGCCAAGTGGAAGGGGTTTTTGGCAACCCCAACAGCATCCACCGCTTTGGCCAGGAGGCCCGACGGGTGCTGGAAGGAGCCCGGGAGCGGATTGCCGGCCTCCTGGGGGTGCGCCCCCGGGAGGTGGTCTTTACCGGTTCGGGTTCCGAGGCGGATGCCCTGGCCCTCCTGGGGGTGGCCTTGGCCAAGGGGAAGGGGCATGTGGTGAGCACGGAGGTGGAGCACTCCGCGGTCTTGGGGGCCTTGCGGCTTCTTGAGCGCCTAGGCTTTTCCGTGACCCGGCTCAAGCCCGATCGTTTCGGTTTGGTCTACCCCGAGCAGGTGGAGGAGGCCCTCAGGCCCGACACCATCCTGGTGAGCGTGATGGCCGCCAACAACGAGCTGGGTACCCTTTACCCCATCCGGGAGATGGCCCATATCGCCCACGCCCACGGGGTCCTCTTCCACACCGATGCCGTGCAGGCCGTCGGACAGGTGCCCTTCCGGGTGGACGAGGTGGGGGCGGACCTGGTCTCCTTGAGCGCCCACAAGTTCTATGGGCCCAAGGGTATCGGGGCCCTGGTGGTGCGCCAGGGCGTGGACCTCTTCCCCTTGGTTCCCGGCAAGCAGGAGGGGGGAAGGCGGGGGGGGACGCAAAGCCCCCTTTTGGCCCAGGGGATGGCGGTGGCCCTGGAGAAGGCCCTAAGGCTTTTGCCCGAGGAGTCCGCCCGGCTTCTGGCCTTGCGGAGGCGCCTCGAGGCGGGCCTGTTTTCCCTGGAGGGGGTGGAGCTCAACGGGCACCCTGAGCGCCGCCTTCCCAAGCTGGTTAACGTGACGGTGAAGGGAGCGGATGGGGAGGCCCTGCTTCTCGCCATGGACCTCCTGGGGGTGGCGGTTTCCTCGGGCTCGGCGTGTTCCGCGGGGAGCCTGGAGCCCTCCCACGTCCTTCTGGCCATTGGCCGCTCCCCCAAGGAGGCCCGGGCTTCCCTGCGCTTCTCCTTGGGCCGCTACACCACCGAGGCCGAGGTGGACCGGGCGGTGGAGGTGTTCCGGGAAGCGGTGGTCCGGGCCCGGGGCTAGGGGTTCCTCTTGGCGAACTCCTCGCGAAGCTCCCGCCTGAGGATCTTCCCCACGCTGGTCTTGGGGAGGCTATCGCGGAACTGGATGATGCG
>NZ_JAKTNR010000019.1 GCF_022760855.1 Thermus albus | reverse complement strand
CGGGTTCAAGTCCCGTCTCCCGCTCCAACAGAAACCCCAGGCTTATGCCTGGGTTTTTTATTTGACGCTTTCGTCGGAAAGCCAGTCGGCCCAGGTTTCCAGGTGGGCGCTATCGGAAACCGTTAAGACCTCCTGAGCCGGTAGAAGGATGCGGGTGATGGAGGTATTGGGGATGTGGAAGCGTCTCCAGGCATCGCCCTCGAGGTCCAGGGCCATCTTCAGGGCCGCGCGGATGACCCCCCCATGGGTCACCAGGAGGTGGCGGCCGGGTGGGAGCACCTCCAGGAAAGCCTCCAGGCGCCGGGCCAGGTCCGCCATGCTTTCCCCACCTGGACGGGGGGTATGCCAGGGATCCTTTTGGGCTTCCTGGATGAACTCGGGATAACGGGCTTCCGCTTCCACCCGGCTTAGGCCTGCCAGGAGACCCACGTCAATCTCCCGCAGAAGCGGGGAGGTTTCCAAGGAGAGGCCCAGCATCGCCGCCAGGGGCTCGGCGGTTTCCCGGGCCCGGCGTAGGTCGGAGGCGTAAAGCCCGTGGAAGGGAAGTTGGCTTCGGGCAAGCCGCTGGGCCAGGCGGAAGGCTTGGCCGATGCCCACCGGGGACAAGGGCACATCCAGGTGGCCTTGAAAGCGCTTATTGACGTTCCACTCGGTTTCGCCGTGGCGGATGAGCCAGATCTCTTTCATACCAGGCGGATTCCGGAGCCGGCCACCACCCTTCCCACCAGAAAGCTTTCCACCAGCTCCAGGGCCCTTTGGGCGTCTTTTTCCGGTAGGACCAGGATGAGCCCTAGGCCCATGTTGAAGACCCGGTACATCTCCTCCTCCGGTATGTTTCCCGTCCGTTGCAGGTAGGGAAAGATGGGGGGAATGGGCCAGCTTCCCTTGTGGATTTCCGCTCCTAGTCCCTCGGGAAGGGCCCGGGGGAGGTTTTCCGGAAGGCCGCCCCCGGTGATGTGGGCCACCCCGTGGAGCTCCACGCCCGCTTCCCTAAGCGTGAGAAACTCCTTCAGGTAGGCCCGGTGGGGACGGAGGAGGGCGGCCTTTAGGCTTTCTCCCAGCTCCGGTATGGGGCCCTCCAGGTCCATCCCCTCCACCACCTTCCGGATCAGGGAGTAGCCGTTGGTGTGGGGGCCGGAGGAGGGAAGGGCTAGAAGAACATCCCCTTCCCTTACCCTTTCCGGGCCCAGAATCTCGTCCTTTTCCACCACCCCCACCAGGGTCCCGGCCACATCCCAGGCCCCTTCCCGGTAAACCCCCGGCATCTCGGCGGTTTCCCCTCCTAGGAGGGGGATGCCCAGGGCTTGGCAGGCCTGGGCTAAGGAGGAGAGGAGGGCGGAGAGCACCCCCTCCTCCAGGCGGCTGGCCGCCAGGTAGTCCATGAAGAAGAGGGGCAAGGCGCCTTGGGCCAAAAGGTCGTTCACCGAGTGGTTGACCAGGTCAAAACCCAGGCCGGACACATCCCCTGCCCTTAGGGCCAAAAGGGTCTTGGTTCCCACCCCGTCCGTGGTGGCCACCAGGACGGGGTGGGCCATCTCCTTTAGCCTTCCCGCGTCAAAAAGCCCGCCGAAGGCCCCAAGGCCCCTTAGGACCTCCGGGGTATAGGTGGCGGCGATGGCCTCCTTGGCCCGTTTCAGGGCTTCCGCCTTGGCCTCTATCTGGACCCCGGCCTCCTCGTAGCGCATCCGCCTTATCCTACCCCAAGGGCCTCGAGGAGGAGCCTGCGCACCAGGTCGGGCTTGGCCTGGCCCTTGGTTCTCCGCATCACCTGGCCCAAAAGGGCGTCCAGGGCCTTAAGCTTGCCCTGGCGCACGCTTTCCGCTGCCTCGGGCATGGTGGCGATCACCTCGGTCACCACGGCCCTCAAAGCCCCCTCGTCCGCCACCACCCTCAGGCCCCGCTCCCGCACCAGGGCCTCGGGGTCCAGGCCCTCCAGCACCTCGGGCAGGAGTTCCTTGGCCACCCGGCTGGTGATCTCCCCCCGTTCAAAGAGGGCCACCAGCCGGGAGAGACCCTCTGGGGTAAGGCGGGTTTGTTCCAAGGTAAGCCCCTGGTCGTTCAAGAGCCCGGCCACGTCCGCCAAAAGCCAGTTGGCCAGGGCCTGGGGGGAGGCTTGGCCGAGGCCGAGGGCTTGGTCCAGGAAGCGGGCCAGGGAAGGGGTATAGGCCAGGACCTCCGCATCCTGGGCCTTGATCCCCAGGGCCTGGTATCGCCTTTCCTTTTCCCAGGGGAGTTCGGGGAGGTTTTTCCGGATGGCCTCGAGCCATTCCCGGGAGATGGGCACCGGGGGGATGTCGGGCTCGGGGAAGTAGCGGTAGTCGGCCTCCTCCTCCTTGGTGCGCATGG
Source organism: Thermus albus (assembly GCF_022760855.1). NCBI lineage: Bacteria > Thermotogati > Deinococcota > Deinococci > Thermales > Thermaceae > Thermus > Thermus albus. Next base: position 13,185 of record NZ_JAKTNR010000019.1, on the reverse strand, counting down.
GGTAGGTTTTGCCGCTTCCCTCTTCAAAACCCATGGTGGCCTGCTTGACCCTCTCCCCCCGCCTTAGGATCTCGATCTGGCGGCGGATCTCGTACTCCAGAGCCCTTTGTACGCTCTTAAAGGAGTTGAGGTTTTTGATCTCCACCTTGGTGCCCAAGGGCTCCCCTTGGCGGCGCACGGAAACGTTCACATCGGCCCGCATCTTCCCCTCCTCGGGGCTGGCCTCGGAGATCCCCAGGGTCTGGACCAGGGCCTGGATGCGTTGGAGAAAAAGCCGGGCTTCCTCGGGGCTTTGGATGTCGGGTTCGGTGACCAGCTCAATCAAGGGGCTCCCCGCCCGGTTAAGGTCCAAAAGGGTGCGGTCCTCCAGGTGGAGGCTTTTGCCAGCATCCTCCTCCAGGTGCAGGCGCTTGATGCCCACGGCCCTTTCCCCCAGGGGCAGGCTTCCCCCTTGGCCCAGGGGCAGGTCGTACTGGCTGATCTGGTAGTTTTTGGGCAGGTCGGGGTAGAAGTAGCTTTTGCGGTGGAACACGAGCCTTTCCGGAATCCGGCTTCCCAGGGCTAGGGCCAGCTTTAGGCCGAACTCCACCGCCTTTTTGTTGGGCACGGGGAGGGCCCCAGGAAGGCCCAGGCAGACGGGGCAGGTGTGGGTGTTGGGGGGAGCTCCAAAATATTCGGCCTCACAGCCGCAGAAGGCCTTGGTCCGGGTCTTCAGGTGCAGGTGGACCTCGAGGCCGATAACCGCCTCATACATGATCTAAAGTTTACCAAGCCCTTGGGCCCTTTAGGGGCGCTTGGCTCCCTCCTGCACCCCCGCCAGGCGCATGAACTCCTTGGGGTCCACCGCCCGGGCCAGGCCCATCTCGTAGGTGATGAGCTTCCGCTTATACAAATCGGCCAGGCAGGCGTCCATGGTGATCATGCCGTACTGGCCCCCGGTTTGGATGACGCTATAGAGCTGGTGGCTTTTCCCCTCCCGGATCAGGGCCCTTACCGCGGGGGTGGCGATCATGAGCTCATAGGCCAAGACCCTTCCGCCCCCAAAGGCCTTGGGCAGAAGCTGCTGGGTAAGCACCGCCACCAGGTTGTTGGAAAGCTGCACCCGCACCTGCTCCTGTTGGTTTTCGGGGAAGACGTCGATGATGCGGTCTATGGTCTCAGGGGCGGAGTTGGTGTGCAGGGTGCCCATGACCAAATGCCCGGTTTCCGCGGCGGTGATGGCGGCGGCGATGGTTTCATAGTCCCGCATCTCTCCCACCAGGATCACGTCTGGGGCCTGGCGGAGAACGCTCCTTAGGGCCTTATGGAACCCGTGGGTATCGGAGCCGATCTCCCGCTGGTTGACGATGGCCTTCTTGTGCTTGTGGAAAAACTCTATGGGATCCTCAATGGTCACGATGTGCACCGGCTTGCGCTCGTTGATGTAGTCGATCATGGAGGCCAAGGTGGTGCTCTTCCCGCTTCCCGTGGGCCCCGTGACCAGGACCAGGCCCCTGGGGGCCATGGCGATCTCGGCGATGTTTTTGGGCAGGCCCAGCTCCTCAAAGCTCTTGATGGTGGCGGGCACCACCCTTAGGACCCCACCCACGCTTCCCCGTTGCAGGAAGACGTTCACCCGGTAGCGGCCCTTTCCTGGGAGGCTAAAGGAAAAGTCCAGCTCCTTTTCCTCCTCAAAGATCCGCTGTTGCTTCTCATCCATGAGGGCGTACATGAGGCGGCGGGTGTCCTGGGGGGAGAGGGGCTCGTACTCCGTGGGATGGAACTCCCCGTCCACCTTGATCATGGGGGGGAGGCCCACGGTGATCACCAAGTCGCTGGCTCCCCGCTCCGCTGCCAGGGTCAGAAGGTCCACGATATCGGGTGTTTTGGCCATGTTTACCTCACCTTACTCAATGGTACGCGCCAAGACCTCCTCGAGGGTGGTGATTCCCTGAAGGGCCTTGTAGATCCCATCTTCCCGCAGGGTCTTCATTCCCTTCCTCCGGGCGATCTCCTTGATCTCCGTGGCCGACTTTCCGGCCACGATGGCATGGCGGATCTCATCGTCCACCACCAGGAGCTCGTGGATGGCGTAGCGTCCCTTGTAGCCCGTACCTCCACAACGCTCACACCCCATGCCCCTAAAGAGCCTTGCCCCCTGGATCTCCCTTTCGGAAAGGCCCAGGCGGCGTAGGACCTCGGGGTCGGGCTTCACCTCCACCTTGCAGTGGTCACAGATCCTTCGCACTAGGCGCTGAGAGAGGACGCCGATGAGGGCGGCGGAGATGTTGAAAAGTTCCACCCCCATCTCGTCCAGGCGGGTGATGGCCTGGGCGGCGTCGTTGGTGTGCAGGGTGGCGATGACCAGGTGCCCGGTGAGGGCGGCCTCGGTGGCGATCTTGGCGGTTTCCGAGTCCCGGATCTCCCCCACCATGATGATGTCCGGGTCTTGCCTGAGGAAAGCCCTTAGGGCCCGGGCGAAGGTGAGGCCCGCCTGGGGGTTCACCTGGGTCTGGTTGATGCCGGGGATCTCGTACTCCACCGGGTCCTCAATGGTTTGGGTGTTCTTATCGGGGGTGGCGATGCGCTTCAGGATGGAGAAGGTGGTGAAGCTCTTGCCGCTTCCGGTGGGCCCTGTGATGAGGAAGATGCCGTAGGGCTTGGAGATCACCTCCTGGAAGCGCTCAAAGACCCCTGGAGCAAAGCCTAGGCCCTCGATCTCGGGAATGTCGGCAGCCTTTTTCAAAAGGCGCATCACCGCTTTCTCCCCGTAGACCGTGGGCAGGGTGGAGAGGCGGAGGTCCACGTCGATGGCTCCTTCCCGGTAGCGCACCCGCCCGTCCTGGGGCAGGCGCCTTTCGGCGATGTTAAGACCCCCCATGATCTTGACCACGCTGATGATGGAGTTTAGGGCCCCTTTGGGCAGGGTGGTGTACTGGCGCAAGGTGCCGTCAATCCGGAGGCGCACCAGCACATCCGACTGTCTGGGCTCTATGTGGATATCGGAGGCATCCTGGAGGTAGGCTTCCCGAATCACCTGCTTGACGAACTTCTGGGCGGCGCTTTCGTCCAGCTCGGGGGTAATGGCTTCCTCTTCTTGGTAGCCCTTGGAGAGCTCCTTGGCGATCTCGCCCAGCTCCTCCTTGCCGTAAAAGCGCTCTATCAGCTTGGCGATGGCGGCCTCCGTGGCCACGGCGGGCACCACCTCGTAGGCCAGGCCCTTGCGCTTGAGGGCTAGGCGCACATCGTCCAGGGCCAGGATGTTCCTGGGGTCTTTCATGAGGAGGACCAAGGTGTGGCCTTCCAGGTGGTGGGGGAAGATGCCGTAGCGCCGGGCCAGGTCCTCGGGGAGGAGGAGGGCGGCGCTTGGGTCCGGGGGGTTCTCCTCGGGGTTAATGTAGGTATAGCCCAGCTGGGCGGCCACCGCCTGGGCCAAGGCCTCGGGTTTTAACTTCCCCGAGGCCACCAGGGTGTCCTCGAGGCGGCCCCCGCCTTGGCGTTGCTTCCTTAGGGCCTCCTCCACATCCTCGGGCCGGGCCAGGCCCAGTTCCACCAGGATCTCCCCCAGGGGCTTGGCCTTGGGCAGGCGCCTTTGCACCTCGAGGGCCTCCCTTAACTCCTCCCGGCTCAAACGCCCTTCCTGGACCAGGACCTCCCCCAGGCGGCTCTTCTCCGGGTAGGCCCGGTGGAAAAGGGCCTCCCACTCCTTGGGGGGGGTGAGGAAGAAACGGGCGGGGCGCCCCAACAGCTCTTCCACCACCTCCTTGTGACGGGGGTCGGCCAGGACTACCTCCACCCTTCCCTCCCTAAGGGCCACGGGAACCGCGCTATAGCGCAGGGCATCGGAGCGAAGTAAAAGGCTGGTGGCCGCGGGGTCGGGGGAGAGGCCCTGGGTGGAGGGGAGGAACTCCATGCCCTTCTGCTCCGCCAACGCTTGGTACATGGTTTCCTCGGGCAGGCCTTTTTGGACCAGGATGCGGCCCAGGAGGTCCCCCGTCCTCTCCTGTTCCACCAGGGCTTCCTCCAAGGTATTCCGGTCCAATAGGCCCTTTTGCACCAAAAGCTCGCCCAGTTTCAGCTCCTCCCGGCTGGGGCCGGTGGGGGGTGGAGGCGGGGTTAGGCCCAGCTCCGGGTAGTTCTTGGCCAGGGCGTAGAGGAAGCTGCTCTTGGTGGCCTGGTAGGGCTCCACCACCATCCCCGTGAGGTCCTCCACCTCCTCGAGGGCCAGGGTGTCCAGGGGGTTCACGAAGGCCACCCGCACCACCCCGGCCTCCTCGTCCAGGGCAAAGGGGATAGCCTGGAGCTCCTTGGCCTTCTCCGCCGGCAAAAGGGCCTTCACCCTGGGGGGGATATCCAAGCTATGAAGCTCCACCAAGGGGATGCCGAAGTGGTCCTCAATGGCCTGGGCGATGCGCCTTTCGGAGAGAAGGCCCGAGTCCACGATGACCTCCGCCAACGAGCCCCCCACCTCCCGGTGCTTCTCCAGGGCCATCTGCAGCTCCTCGTCGGTGAGGAGGCCGGCATCCAACAGGATGGCCCCTAGCCGTTTGTCCCCAATGGTCAACACGCTCATCCCAGTCCTCCCCGCGGCTTTCTAAACGGAGCTTCCAACATTCGTATGAAACGGGTGTAAAAGAATTCCTTTTCCCGCAAGGGGGGCACCAAGACCGTGTAGGCCCCCACCAGGTTGCCCCCAAGGACATCGGTGAAAACCTGGTCCCCCACCACCGCTACTTCCCGGGCGGGAAATCCCAGGACCGCCAGGGCCCTTTTAAACCCCAACCAAGGCTTTAAGGCGGGGGCATGGCCGGGAAGGGCCAGCTGTTCTTGGATGCGGCGGAAGCGTTCGGGCAAGGCGTTGGAGAGAAGATAAACGGGAACCTCAGCCTTTAAGGCCTCCAACCAGGCCCGGTGCTCCGGCAAAGGTGTCTCCTCCCCGTAGGGCAGGAGGGTGTTGTCCAGGTCCAGGATCACCCCCTTCAGGCCCCGTTCCTTTAGCCACTGGGGGGTGAGGTGGAGGAGGGAGGGCAGGACCGCCCGGGGGAAGAGCATGGTTTCATTCTGCCACGGCCCGGTGAACGGGCCCTTAACGGGGGAGCATGACGAGCCCCCACATCCGCCCGGTCTTCCCCCGGTCGCGGCGGTGGGAGAAGAGGGTGGGTTCGCAGTGGGTACAAAGGCCTACCCGGTAGATCCTTTCCGGAAGGAGCCCCGCCCTTTCCGCCTGGAGGAGGAGGGCCCTTTCCAGGTCCAGAAGGTACTTCCCGGGGGCGGTGGGGTCCGGGGTAAAGGTGTCTAGACCCGCTTGGGCGAACCGCTCCGCCACCTCCTCCCCCACCTGGTAACACCGGCCCCCAATGCCAGGGCCGATGGCCAGGTGGGTCTGCTCCGGATCCAGCCCCAGCCTCTCTAGGAGCTCTAAGGCTCGAGGCAGGATACCCCCCACCACCCCCCGCCAGCCGGCGTGCAGGGCCGCCACCGCGCCTTTTGGGTGGTAAAGCAAAAGAGGGTAGCAGTCCGCTACCCCCACCCGGAGGAGGAGTCCAGGGGTCTGGGTGAGGAGGCCATCCCCTTCCCATAGCCCCGGGCCTTTCACCAGGTGGACCTCGGTACCGTGGACCTGTTTAAGACCGGCCACAGGTGGGTGGCCAAAGATGCGCAAAACCCGCCTTTGGTTCTCGGCCACCTTCGCGGAGTCATCCCCGTTGGCCGCAGAGAGGTTAAGGCTTTGAAAGGGGCCTTCTGAAATCCCGCCTAAGCGGGTGGTAAAACCATGGGGCACGGGTAAGGGGGTGGTGAGGAGGGGAACCACGGTTCCATTCTGCACGAGGTGAGCCCTGTTGGACTGACCGAGGTTGGGCCAAAGGGAAACCCTACCCCTTAGCTTTATAGACTCAGGTGTATACTAACCCCATGAAGACGGACCGGAACCAGCTCCGCTTCAACCAGGTGCTCCTCGCCTCCCTTCTGCCCTTAGCGGCGCTCTTGGACCTTCCCCTCCTGGTCTACCTCCTCTTCCTCCTCATGGTGAGCCAGCACACCCCCTGGGACCTGATGGTGGCCCTGAAGCGGGCCTTGGGGATACCGGCCAGGCTGGCAGAGGAGGACCCCAGGCCCCACCGCTTCGCCCGTACCCTGGGGGCGGTGTTTTTGGGACTGGCTTCCTTGTTCCTCCTTCTCGGCCTAAAGGGGGTCGGTTATGGCCTGGCCCTTTTGGTGGCCCTCCTGGCCTTCATCAACCTGGCCTTCGGCTTCTGCTTGGGTTGCTTCCTCTACCTGCACCTACGCTACGTGCGGGCCATCTTCACCGGGAAATAGCCTCGAGGAGCCGCACCATCTCAATGGCGGTAAAGACCGCCTCGGCTCCCTTGTTGCCGGCCTTACCCCCGGCCCTTTCCTGGGCTTCCTCCGGGGTGTTGGTGGTGAGGACGCCGAAGACGATGGGCTTTTCCGTTTGGAGCATGGCCTGCATGAGGCCGGAAGCGGCTTGGCCAGCCACGTACTCAAAGTGGGGGGTTTCCCCCCGCACCACGGCACCTAGGGCCACCACCGCATCCACGTCGGGGCGCAACGCCAGGCGCTTGGCCACCAGGGGGAGCTCAAAGGAACCCGGTACCCAGGCCACCAGGACCTCGCCGGGGTCCCCCCCCAGGCGGGCGTAGGCCTCGAGGGCCCCTTCCAAGAGCATCTTGGTCACCCGCTCGTTGAACCGGCCCACGGCGATGGCCAGGCGCACCCCCTTGGCGGTGAGGATGGGGGAGAGGGTCTTGGGCTTCATGGTCCCAATATACTTTGGGGGTGGAGCGGTATCTCCTGGTGGCCTTGGGGGGAGCCTTGGGCTCCCTCTTGCGCTATGGGCTTGGGGCCTGGGTGCAGGCCCTCACTGGGCCCAGCTTTCCCTATAGCACCCTCCTGATCAACGCCTTGGGTAGCTTTCTTATCGGCGTGGTGATCCGCCTATCCCTGGAGGGGGCCCTTTCCGGGGAGGCCCGCCTCTTCCTGGCGGTGGGGGTTTTGGGAGGGTTCACCACCTTCTCTACCTTCAGCTACGAGACCCTGGCCCTGCTCCAGGATGGTGAGGCCTGGAGGGCCTTTCTATACGTTTTTTTCAGCATCTTCCTAGGCCTTTTCCTGGTGCTTTTGGGCTACCGCCTGGGCGGGGCCCTGGTAGCCTAGGGGTATGAAGCTGGAAGGGGAGGCCAAGCTCCTGCGCATCTTCGTGGGGGAGTCGGACCGGCATGGGGGGAAACCCCTCTACGAGGCCATTGTCCTCGAGGCCCAGCGCCACGGGCTGGCTGGAGCCACGGTGTTCAAGGGTTTCATGGGTTTCGGCGCCCACTCCCGCATCCACACCGCCAAGGTGCTGCAGCTCTCGGAGGACCTTCCCGTCATGATTGAGATCGTGGACACGGAGGAGAAGATCCGGGCCTTTTTGCCCATTCTGGATGGGATGGTGCGGGAGGGGCTGGTCACCCTGGAGAAGGTGGAGGTGATCCGCTACCGAAGCCGGTGAGCCAGGACGCTTTTGGGCCTCTGGGCCTGCGCTAGCCTGAAGGTATGGAAAGAATCCCCCCGGGCCAGGTGGTCACGGAGCGCTTCCCCATCCTCACCTATGGGGAAGAACCTCGGATTTCCCCCGAGGAGTGGCGCTTTTCCCTTCTCGGCCTGGTGGAAGAGCCCCTTACCCTCACCTACCAGGAGCTTCTGCGGCTACCCCAGGTGGAGCTCACCCGGGATTTCCACTGCGTGACCCGCTGGAGCCGCCTGGACGTGGCTTGGAAGGGGGTGCGGGTGAAGGATCTTTTGCTGAAGGCCAAGCCTAAGCCCCAGGCAGTAGCCGCCTTGGTCCACGGTTACGGGGGCTACACCACCAACCTCTTCCTGGAGGACCTCCTGCGGGAGGACGTTCTCCTTGCCCATACCCTTTTCGGCAAGCCCCTGCCCTTGGAACGCGGTGGGCCGGTGCGGCTTTTGGTGCCCCACCTTTACGCTTGGAAAAGCGCCAAGTGGGTGCGGAGCATAGAACTTTTGGACCATCTGGAGTTAGGCTTTTGGGAGAAGCTGGGTTACCACTTCCGGGGCGACCCCTGGCGGGAGGAGCGCTTCCAGGAAGGCCCTATCCCTGCGGCAAGCCTGAGGTTTCAAAGCCGGAAAGGAGGGGGGGAGGGGTGACGTCTTTGGAGCAGTTCCGTCTCCACGTGGAGGAGGCTTTGCGCCGCTATTGGGAGTGCGTGAAGGGGGAAGAAGAGGAGTACGCCGAGGACTACGAGCGGGTCACCCTTATGGAGTATGAAGCCCCTGCTCCCGACCCTTGCGCCGAGGCCTTTTCCCGGTTGGTGGCGGCGGTGAGGGCGTATGAGGAAGCCTCGGGACGGCGGGAGGACCTGGACCTGGGTACCCTGAGAGAGCGGGTTTATGAGGCCCTGGACAAGGGGTAGGCCAAGGGCTTTCCCCCTTGGAAGTAGTGGGCTTCCCGATACCCCAGGTCCAGCAAAAGCGCCACCGCTTCCGGGAAGGCGTGCCCCACCTGCTCGGGCCGGTGGGCATCGGAGCCCAGGACCACCCCTATCCCCAGCTCCTGGGCCCGCTTGAGAAGGATGGGGGCGGGGTAGATCTCCTTGGCGGGGTTCCGGAGCCCGGCGGTGTTCACGTCCAGGAAAAGCCCCTCCTCCGCTATGGCCTGAAGGGCCGGTTCGGCAAGGTCCAAGAGGGCCTCCTCGGGTAGGTGGTGGCCGAACTTCTTGGGCAGGTCCAGGTGGCCGATGGCGTGGAAGAGCCCGCTTCTGGCGGCCTTCTCCACCTCCTGGAAGTAGGCTTGGAAAATCTCCCTCAGTTCCCGCCAGGTGTACTCCTCCTGGTGGTCGGGGTGGTCCAAGGGCCAGGCCCCCAGGTAGTGGACGCTCCCGATCACGTAGTCAAAGGGGTAGCTTTTGAGAAGGGTGGCCACAAAGCCCTGGGTCCCCTCGTGGAAGTCGGCCTCGAGGCCAATCCCTAGGTAGAGGTCCGGGTGTTCCTCCCGCACCCTTTCCAGGGCCAGGAGGTAAAAGGGGAGGGCCTCGAGGCGCATGCGGCTATGGGGGTCGTACCAGGAGGGCATGGGGCTGTGGTCGGTGAAGACCACGCCCTTCAGCCCGGCCTTGCGGGCGTGGAAGAGATACTCCCCAGGGGCTCCATGGGCGTGGCCGCAAAGGGGGGTATGGAGGTGGCTATCCACCATGTTGGGATTCTATCCGCAAGAGGAGGCCTCCCCAGGTGTACGCGACCACCCTTTCCCCCAAGGCCCCAAAGAGATCCAAGGAGAGGAAAGGGTCTTCCTGGACCTCGAGGAGAGAGTCCTTGCCGGGGGTGTCCAGGGCCTGAACCAAGACGGGAGCCGAGGGAGGAAAGAGGAAGGGATAGCGCTCCAAGATGGCCTCCACCCTAAAGGCCTCCGCCCAAAGCCGTTTTAGGGCGAAGAGGGCTTCCTGGGGGGTATGGGCCAGCCGGTAGCTGCCTTCACAGGGCCGGCGAAGGAGGAAGGGACCCTTCCCCTGGAGGGCTTGGAGAAAGGCCTCGGCCCGTTCCGGCAACAGGTAGCTTTCCCGCACCGCCCTTTCCGCTTCTTCGGCTGCCAGGAGGAGGCGTTCCTCGTCTATGCGCACGCCGAAGACGCCTTGGAAAAGCCTTTGGATGCGTTCGGAAAGGTTATTGAGCCGGGCAAACTCCTCCCATAGCCCCACCACCCAGCTTTCCACCACGGGGAAGCCCAGGGACTGCGCCCTTTGGAGGAGCCGGATTTCGCCTTCGCCTTCCGCTTGGGCCAGGGGGATGAGGCCAGGGTCCACAGCCTAGACGAAACGCAGACCCTCGGCCCGGGTCACCTGCCCCTGGTAGAGGAAGGTGATCTGGCGCAAGGCGGCCTGGAGGTCAAAGGGGGTAAGGGCACTGGTGGCATCCTCGGGCAGGACCACCCGGTACCAGCGCAAGGCGGCGGAGCCCGCGGTGTGCAGCACGCAGATGTTGGCCACGGTGCCCGTCACCACCACGTTTTTAATCCCCCAAAGGTGGAGGTAATGGTCCAAGGGGGTGCCGTAGAAGGCGTCGTAGCGCACCTTCCTCACGATGAGGTCTTCGGGTTCAGGGCGTAGCTCCTCCAGGATCTCCGCCCCCCAGGTGTCCGCCACCGCGTGCCGGGGCCAGATCTGGAACTCGAGGTCGTCCTCCCGGTGCCAGTCCTGGGTGTAGACCACCCGCGCACCCGCCCGCCGCGCCCTTTCCAGAAGGAGCTGGATGGCGGGGACGCTTTTGGGGGCCTCGGGCACGAAAAGGGCCCCCTGGGGGTGGGCGAAGTCGTTTTGCATGTCCACCACGATTAAGGCGGTCTCCTTGGCCGGGAGCTCCAAACCTTCCACCTTGGGGATTTCCGGAACTTCTACCATACCCTTATTTTGCCACCTTGACCCAGAGGGAGAGGAGGGGCTACACTCCTTCGCATGAAAATACGGGACCTCCTAAAGGTGCGAGATGGGCCGCTTTTTTCCTTTGAGTTTTTCCCCCCCAAGAACCCCGAAGGGGAGGAGGCCCTTTTCCGCACCATGGAGGAGCTTAAGGTTTTCCGGCCGGCCTTCGTATCCATCACCTACGGGGCCATGGGCAGCACCCAGGAAAGGAGCGTGCTTTGGGCTAAGCGCATCCTGGACCTGGGGTTTAACGCCCTGGCCCACCTCACCGTGGCCGGGCAGAGCCGGAAGGAGGTGGAGGGGGTTCTGGACCGGTTCGTGGCCGCAGGGGTGGAGAACATCCTGGCCCTCCGCGGGGACCCTCCCCAAGGGGAAAAGGTCTTTACGCCGCATCCCGAGGGGTTCCGCTACGCTTCCGAGCTGGTGGCCTTCATCCGGAGCCGCTATGGGGGAGGGGTTTCCGTGGGCGGGGCCGCCTATCCGGAAGGGCATCCGGAAAGCGAGAGCCTCGAGGCCGACCTCCGCCATTTCAAGGCCAAGGTGGAGGCGGGCTTGGACTTCGCCATCACCCAGCTTTTCTTCAACAACGCCCACTACTTCGGCTTCCTGGAAAGGGCCAGGCGGGTGGGCATAGGGATCCCCATCCTCCCCGGCATCATGCCCATCACCAGCTACCCTCAGCTTCGTCGCTTTACCGAGGTCTGTGGGGCCAGCATCCCTGGTCCTCTCCTTTCCCAGCTGGAGAGGCACCAGGAGGACCCCCAGGCCATTCTGGAGATCGGGGTGGAGCATGCCGCCCGCCAGGTGGCGGAGCTTTTAGAGGCGGGGGTGGAGGGGGTGCACTTCTACACCCTCAACAAAAGCCCGGCCACCCGCATGGTCCTGGAGAGGCTGGGCTTTAGACCGGCTTGAGGGCCCAGGGGGGTGGCGTCATACCTCTATAGCCTCCCCGAAGCGGGCCAGCCGGGCCTCCTGCCCCCTTGGGGCCAAAAGGGAGGCCAACTTTTCCAAGGCTTCCTCCTCCCCGTGCACCAGGGCTACCCGGGGCTGCCCCTCCAGCCAGTCCAGAAGCTCATCCTGCCCGGCATGCCCTGAGAAGCCGCCCAGGGTATGCACGCTGGCCCTTAGGGGCACGTCCTGGCCCAGGAGGCGGATGCGCTGGGGCCTTGCGATGATTTCCGCACCCAGGCCCCCTCGAGGCTGGTAACCCACGAAGACCAGGGCGTTTTTGGGATCGGAAAGGCCGTGTTTGAGATGGTGGAGGATGCGTCCTCCCGTAAGCATGCCGCTTCCCGCGATGATCACCATGGGGCCAGGTTGGCGGCTTAGGGCCTTGGATTCCTCGGCGCTTTCCACCACCTCTAGCCTCTTGGGGCGGAAGGGGTTCTTGCCGGATAGGAAGTAAGCCTGCACCTTCTCGCTGAAGTACCGCACCAAAGAGGGGTAAAGGTCCAGGACCCGCTCGGCCATAGGGGAGTCCAGGTAGATGGGGGCCTCAGGCAACAGGTGGCCGTTTTCGTAGAGGAGGAAGAGGATTTCCTGGGCGCGCTCCACGGCAAAGGAGGGAATGAAGACCTTGCCGCCTTGGCCCAGAGTTCGTTCCAAAATCTCCAAAAACTCCTCCACCGTGGCGGCGAAGGACCGGTGGGGCCGGTCGCCGTAGGTGCCCTCGCTTAGGACCAGATCCGCCTTAGGGGGTAGGGAGGGGTCGGGGAGGACGGTTTTTTGCCGGTTACCCAAATCCCCGCTATAGACCAGGGTTTTCCCCTCTCCCTGGGCCACCACGAAGGCGCTTCCCGGCAGGTGCCCCGCCTGGCCGAAGGAGAGGGTGAGGTCCCCCAGGCGAAGCCACGCCCCGTACTCCAAGGGGTGGGCGTGCCGGAAGACCTGTTCCACGTCCCCTTCGTCAAAGAAGGGTTCCTCCATGACCTTGAGGGCGTCCTCGAGGACGATCCGCAGCAGCCAAAAGGTGGCCTGGGTGGCGTAGACGGGCCCTTGGTATCCTTCCCGGAAGAGCTTGGGCAACCTGCCCACGTGGTCCAGGTGGGCATGGGTGAGGACCACAGCCTCCACCGCCTTGGGCTCAAAGCCAAAGGGAGCGTGGTTTTTCCCCTCCTCCCGCCCTTGGAACATGCCGCAGTCCAGAAGCACCTTCCTGCCCTCGGCCCAAAGGAGGTGGCAGCTTCCTGTGACCTCCCTAGCGGCGCCAAAAGGTACGATGCGCATGCCCTTATCTTGACACTTGCCCCCAGGTGTGTTAGCCTATTCCCTCGGACAGGGTCCTATCCCCCGTCCTGCCACCCTAGCTCAACCGGTAGAGCACCCGACTTGTAATCGGGGGGTTGGGGGTTCAACTCCCCTGGGTGGCTCCAAGCGGGCGTGGGCAGGTGCCCGAGTGGCCAAAGGGGACGGTCTGTAAAACCGTTGGCGTATGCCTTCGCTGGTTCGAATCCAGCCCTGCCCACCAAAGGTGTGCCCAAGCACACCCCCATGCGGGAGTAGCTCAGTTGGTAGAGCATCGGCTTCCCAAGCCGAGGGTCGCGGGTTCGAGTCCCGTCTCCCGCTCCACGAGCTCGCGTAGCTCAGCAGGTAGAGCACACCCTTGGTAAGGGTGAGGTCGCCGGTTCGAGCCCGGCCGCGAGCTCCATCCCTTTGCCTGCCCTGGGCCCGAAGCCCCCAGGGCGGCTTTTGCGTGCAAGAAGGAAGGAGGAGCCATGGCCAAGGGCGAGTTTATCCGTACGAAGCCTCACGTGAACGTGGGGACGAT
>NZ_JAKTNR010000018.1 GCF_022760855.1 Thermus albus | reverse complement strand
TGGCGGGGGTGGAGGAGATCATGCGGCTTCGTTCGGAGCTGGAGGCCCTGCAGACCCGGTTTGAGGCCGAGGTGGCCCGGCTCAAGCTCCTCCTTCTGGAGGAGGGCAGGTCCTTCCCCGAAGAGGGTAGCATGGGGGCGTGAAGACGCTAGAGCCCCTTTTGGAGTTCTTGTCCATCCCCTCGGTATCCACCGACCCGGCCCGAAAGGAAGACCTTCGCAAGGCGGCCCTCTGGCTTGCAGAGAGGCTTAGGGAGCGGGGTTTCCACACCGAGCTCCATGAGACCCCCCTGCATCCCATCCTTTACGCCGAGCGCTTCCTGGACCCCAAGGCCCCCACGGTTCTGGTCTACGGCCACTACGACGTCCAGCCCCCGGATCCCCTGGAGCCGTGGGAAACCCCCCCCTTCGTCCCCACGGTGCGGGAAGGAAAGGTGTACGCCCGGGGGGCCTCCGACGATAAGGGGCAGCTTTGGGCCCATGTGGCGGCCCTCGAGGACCTGCCCGCCCGGGTGAACGTGAAGCTGTTGGTGGAAGGGGAGGAGGAGATCGGCAGCCCGAGCCTTCTTCCCTTCGTGCGGGAGCACCGGGAGAAGCTCAAAGCCGACGTGGTCCTTATCTCCGATGGGGCCATGTTCGCCCCCCTCACCCCCACCCTCACCTATGGCCTACGGGGCCTGGCCTACCTGGAGGTGCGCCTGAGGGGGGCCCGGCGGGACCTGCACTCCGGAAGTTTCGGCGGCGTGGCTCCCAACCCCATCCAAGCCATTGGGTGGATTCTATCTAAGTTAAAGGACGAAAAAACCGGGAGGATCCTGGTTCCCGGCCTTTACGACCGAGTTCGGCAGGTTTCGGAGGAGGAGAAAAGGCTCTGGCCCTCCTTGGACGAGGAGGCCTTGAAGAGGGAGCTTGGGGTGGAGGTGCTGCCTGGGGAGGAGGGCTTTAGCCCCTTGGAGAGGCTTTGGACCCGGCCCACCCTGGACCCGAATGGCATCTGGGGAGGGTACCAGGGGGAGGGTTCCAAGACGGTGATCCCCGCCGAGGCGGGCTTCAAGGTTTCCTTGCGCCTGGTGCCGGACCAGGACCCGGAGGAGGTGGGGGACTTGGTAGAGGCCTATTTGCGGGGGATCTGCCCGCCCGGTTACACCATGGAGATCCTCCGCCTCCACGGGGGCAAACCTGTTCTCACCGACCCCTTTAGCCCCCCCATGCGCCTCATGGCCCAGGCCCTGGAGGAGGTCTGGGGCAGGCCTCCGGTGTACACCCGGGAAGGCGGGAGCATCCCGGTGGTGGCGGAACTCCAAGAGGCTTTGGGAGCCCCCATCGTCCTCTTGGGCTTGGGGCTTCCCGACGACAACCTCCACGCTCCCAACGAGAAGTTTGACTTGGTGAACCTGGAGAAGGGCATCGCTACTCTAAGGCGCTTCTACGAGCTTTTGGTCCAAGGGGGCTAGGCGGGGTGGGGGGCCTCTTGGAGCGCTACCAGCTTCCCCTATACCTGGGGGCGGCTCTCCTGGGGGTGGCCTTGGGGTTGGCTTTCCCTGGGCTTGCCCCTTGGGGCGAGGTCCTGCTCTGGCCAGCGTTGGCCGTTTTGCTCTTCTTCACCTTTTTGCCGGTACCCTTTCGCGCCCTGCGCCAAGCTTTCCGCGACCGGGCCTTTCTCCTGGCGGGGTTGGTGGGGAACTTCCTCCTGGTGCCCTTGGGCGTATATGGCCTCCTCCACCTCCTGCCTCCGGAACCGGGGCTTCGCCTGGGGGTGGCCTTGGTCCTCCTGGTGCCCTGCACCGACTGGTTTTTAGCCTTTAGCTACCTAGGCCGGGGGGATATGGCCCGGGCCCTGGTCCTGACGCCCCTGAACCTCCTCCTGCAACTCGCCCTTCTGCCCCTTTACCTTCTACTGTTCTTCGGGGAGGCGCTATCGGCCTACCACCCGGACCCAGAGACCCTGGTGGGGGCGGGCCTGGTGGTCCTCCTGCCCCTTTTCCTGGCCTTCTGGGTACAGGGCCGCCCCTGGGGAAAGGCGCTAGTGTCCCGGACCACCTCCTGGCCCGTGCCCCTTCTGGCCCTGGTGGTCTTCCTGGTGGCCCTGGGGCATGCGGGCCTTTTGCCGGGGCTATGGGGGTATGTTCTCCCCTTGCTTGGGGTATTTGTCCTGTACCTGGTCTTGGCCTTGGGCTTGGCCCTTTCCCTGGCCCGGTCATTCCGCCTTCCCCCCAAGGCGGGCAGGACCCTGGCCTTCAGCCTGGGCACCCGGAACTCCTTTTTGGTGCTCCCCTTAAGCCTGGCCGTACCCGAGGCGGGCCTGGCTCCCCTGGTCATCGTGTTCCAGTCCCTGGTGGAGCTACTGGGGATGGTCCTTTTCCTGCGCCTGGTTCCCCGGCTGCTTTAGGGTTTCGGGGACCGCCCGCTTGGCCACCCCGAAGGGGGCCACCTTGAAGATGAGGGCCTCCCCCACCCGGCCCGTGAGGACGGGGACCACGGCGCTTTTGGCCACCTGGGCACAGAAGGGCACGTCGGCCTCGAGGCCCACTCCCTTAAGGGCCGAAGCGGCGGCGGAGAGGGTGAGGGCCTCCAGGGGGTCCTGGAAGTTGCGCTTCACCGCCAAGGCGATCCTGGCCCCATCCTCGGGTTCCACTTTCCCCAGAAGGCCTAGGTACTCCGCCAGGACCCCGGCGGTGTAGAGGTCGTCCAGGCCCACCCGCCCCTCCTTCCCGGCAGCCAGGATGGCCACCTCCTCCGTGGCCAGCTCCCGGGCCAGGCGGGCGGCCGCGTGGGCGTTAAAGAGGGAGGCCAGGAGCACGTGCTTGGCGGTCCTTGCGGCCACGTGGGCGGCCTTGGTGCCGTTGGTGGTGCTCATCACCACGGTCTTGCCTCCCACCGGGGCCTCGAGGGCCTCCCGGGGGGAGTTTCCCAGGTCAAACCCCGGGGGCTTTAACCCCCCCACCTCCCCCGCCAGGAGCACGTCCCGGTCCTTGAAGGTCCGGGCGGCCTCGAGGCTGGGCACCAAGTACAGGGCCTCCGCCCCTCCCTCCAGGAAGCAGACGGCGGTGGTGGTGGAGCGGATCACATCCACCACCAGGACCACATCGGGGTAGACCAACCCCTCCGTGGGGAGAACGTCCACCTTCAAGCGCATGGAAGGTCCTCCGACTCGGTTTCCTCAGACCAGGCCAAAGGCCACCTCCTCCAAAAGCCTGGGGTCCGCCACCTCCACTATCCCCGCGGAGAGCCGCAGGATGCCTTGGTCTTTTAGCTGGTGGAGGACCCGGGTGGTGGTCTCCCGGCTCACCCCGGCCAGGGCCGCCAGGTCCTGGTGACGGAGGGCCAGACGGGATTCATACCCTTGGCGAAGAAGCTTTAAGAGGGCGTAGGCCACGCGGCTTCTGGCCTCCTCAAAGGCCAGAAGGTCCAGCTCCAGGTTGAGTTCCCGCAGGCGGCGGGCGAGGATCTTGGCCAGGTTGTGGGCGAAGAGGGGAAGGCGGCGGATGAGCCCAAAGTAGGTCTCCCGGTAAAGGACCAGAAGAAGGGTGTCCTCCTCCGCTACGGCGCTGGCGCTTCGTTCCCCCCCGTCCAAAAGGCTCATCTCCCCGAAGACCTCCCCGGGCCCTAGGAACCCCAGGATCTTTTCCTGGCCTCCCAGATGGGTGCGGTAGAGGCGCACCCAACCCTCCTCCACCAGGTAAAGGGCCTGGCCCAGGTCCCCCTGGTGGAAGATGGGTTTACCCTTGGGGTAGGCCAAGGGTTGGAAGTAGGAGCGGGCCAGATGGATTTCCTCCGGGCCCATATCCTGGAAAAGAGGGGATGCGGGCATCGGCCTTACTCTAACCGAGGCTTCATCTTTTGCCTAGAGGATTAGAAGGTGGACCCGGTCCTGGAGGCGGTAGGCCTGGGATTCTCCTACGGGAACGGCCACCTTTTCCGGGGGGTTTCCCTAAGATTAGGCCCCGGGGAGGCCCTGGCCGTCTTGGGCCCCTCGGGGAGCGGCAAAACCACCCTTCTCCACCTCCTGGCGGGGCTTTTACCCCTGCAGGAGGGGGAGGTGTACTGGGAGGGAACCCCCATCCGGGGCCTTCCCGAGGGGATGTTGGCCAGGAAACGGCTCCGTTTTATGGGCCTTGTATTTCAGCACCACTTCCTCTTCCCTGAGCTCACCGCCTTGGAGAACGTTCTGGCCCCCGGCTACCTGGCAGGCCAGGTGGACCGGGGCCATGCCCTTTGGTTCCTTTCCCGGCTGGGCCTTAGGGAACGGGCGGATTTCCTTCCCCAAAGGCTTTCGGGTGGGGAGCGGCAGCGGGTGGCGGTGGCCCGGGCCCTTTACCTTAGGCCCAGGCTCCTTTTGGCGGACGAGCCCACCGCTAGCCTGGACCGCACCCAGGCCAAAGAGGTGCTCAGGCTCTTGGAGGAGCTGGCCCAGGAGGTGGGGGCGGCCCTCCTTCTTTCCACCCATGACGAGGCCTTGGTGGAAGGCCTGCCCACCTTGCGCCTTTAAAATGGGGCGGTATGAGCCCCATCCACGTGCGGGGAGCCAAAGGAGATGTGGCCGAAAAGGTGCTTCTGCCTGGGGACCCGGGCCGGGCGGAGTGGATCGCCAAGACGTTTCTAGAGGAATCCCGGCTTTACACCTCGCACCGCGGCCTTTTGGGCTTCACTGGGCGGTACCGGGGGGTGCCGGTTTCCGTGCAGACCACGGGCATGGGGGCCCCTTCCGCCAGCATTGTGGCCGAGGAGTTGGTGAGCCTGGGGGCCAGGGTGCTGCTTAGGGTGGGCACCTGTGGGGCGGTGGACGAGGGCCTGGCCCCCGGGGACCTGGTGATCGCCCAGGGGGCCATACCCTTGGACGGGGCCACCCGGCAGTACCTGGAGGGCCGCCCCTACGCTCCCGTGCCCGATGCCGATCTCTTCCGCGCCCTCTGGAACCAGGCGGAGCAAAGGCGTTACCCCCACCATGTGGGGCTGGTGGCCACCGAGGATGCCTTCTACGCCACCACCCCGGAGGGCGCCAGGGCCTGGGCCCGGTACGGGGTTCTGGCCTTTGAGATGGAGGCCAGCGCCCTTTTCCTTCTGGGTAAGATGCGGGGTGTGCGAACCGGGGCCATCCTAGCGGTCTCCAACCGCATTGGCGATCCCGAGCTGGCGCCTCCTGAGGTGCTGCAGGAAAGCCTAAGGCGTATGGTGGAGGTGGCCCTCGAGGCCCTTTTGGAGGTGTAGCATGGCCCACGAGCACGAAGGCGAGCACGAGTTCATCCTGGAGATCCCCGAGTTTGCCCACCTTTCCTACGAGGTGGAGGAGGGCATCGCCCTGGTTACCCTAAAGCGGCCCGAGGCCCTAAACGCCCTTTCCCAGGACCTCTTGCGGGAGTTGGCCGAGGTGGCCGAGGTCATCCATCAGGACCCCGAGGTCCGGGTCGCCATCTTCACCGGGGAGGGCAAGGCCTTTGCCGCCGGGGCCGACCTTAAGGAGATCGCCGCCCTAAAAGACCCCTTCACGGCCCGGGAGTACGCCCTTTTGGGGCAACAGGTCTTCGCGGAGATCGCCGCCTTGCCCCTTCCCACCATCGCCGCCATCCACGGGTATGCCCTAGGGGGAGGGTTGGAACTGGCCTTGGCCTGCGACCTGAGGGTGGCCTCCAAGGAGGCCAAGCTGGGCCTGCCCGAGGTGGGGCTTGGCCTCATCCCGGGCTTTGGCGGCACCCAGAGGCTTCCCCGGCTCATCGGCCGGGGCCGGGCCTTGGACCTCATCTTCACCGGGCGGCATGTGTCCGCGGAGGAGGCCCTAAGCCTGGGTCTGGTGAACCGGGTGGGGGAGAATGCTTTGGAGGAAGCCAAGAAGCTGGCCCAGAAGATCATGAAAAACGCCCCCATCGCCCTGGCCCTGGCCAAGGAAAGCGTGGTGCGGGGGGAGGGGTTGGACCTGGCGGAGGCCCTAGAGATCGAGGCTGACCTCTTCGGCTACGCTTCCGCTACCGAGGATATGAAGGAGGGGGTGCGAGCCTTTTTGGAAAAGCGAGCCCCTAACTTCAAAGGCGAATAGAGGCCCTGCCCAGGCCCTTCCCTTGGAGGAGTGGCTTTGGATTGCCCTCCCGTTCCGCCTGGGTGGGTTTGGGTGTTGTGTGGGTAGGTCCTTGACGGATGTAGAGTTAGGGTAGAGTTGCCTATGGCGGAAGAGCGCATCGTCCACGTGGCCAGCCCCAAGGCCAAGCTGTACGCCGAGGCCGACCAGGCCATCCGCGACCGCCTGAAGGCCTTTCCCAAGGCCCTTAGGGCCTACGAGCTTCTCATTCAGGATCCGGAGGCCCGGGCCGGCTGGAACATGGCCAACTACATCACCATGCGCAAGCTGGGCTATAACGACCACGGCCGGGTCCATGCCCTCCTCACGGGGGCGGCCAGCGTGGCCATCCTTTCCTTGTTGGCCGAGGCCGGGGTGCGCCTGGACACGGTGGAGTCGGGGGCGGGGGAGCTGGAGGATGCCTATGTGGTGGTCCTCCTTTCCACCATGCTCCACGACCTGGGCAACCAGGTGCACCGGGACCACCACGAGGCCTTTGGCGTGTGCCTGGCCGCACCCATCCTGAACCGCATCCTGGAGAAGATCTACCCCGACCCCGAGCAGCGCACGGCCCTTAGGGCCCTAATCCTTCACGGGATTTACAGCCACGACCTCTCCCCGGAACCCCTCACCCTAGAGGCCGGAATCACCGCCGTGGCCGACGGCACCGACATCACCAAAGGCCGGGGGCGTAAGGCCTTCGCCCTGGGGAGCATTGATATCCATTCCATAAGCGCCTTGGCGGTGGACGAGGTGCGCATCCTGAAAGGGGAAAAGGTTCCCGTGGAGATCCAGGTGACCATGAACAACTCCGCAGGCATCTTCCAGGTGGAGGAAACCCTCACCAAGAAGGTGCTCCGTAGCCCTTTAAGGCCCTACGTGAGCGTGGTGGCCATGACCGAGGGAGATGGGGACAAGGACCAGCGCATCGTCCACCGGGTGCGGCTTCACGAGAGCGAGGACCGCTTCGTGCTGGACTGAGGCAGCCCTCGCCCGGATCAGGCCTGGGGCCAAAGCTCGCGGATCTCCTTGGGGAGTAGGTTCAGCACGTCCCGGATCTCCCCTTGGGAGACCTTTTGGGAAAGCACCCTGAACACCGCCCGGGCGGCGGCCTCGGGGTCCAAGGCAGGTCCCGAAGGGGTCCTGAGCTCCCGGACCACGTGGGCTAGGAAGGCTTCCTTGTGCCGCTCCTTAAGGGGTTTGCCCGTGGGGTCCCAGCCCTCGTAGAAGAGGCCGCGGATGAGCATGGGAAGTTCGGCAGCCAGCTGGGCGGTTTCCTCCACGGTGAGGCGATCCCGTAGGGCGTGGAGCACGGCCCTTAAGGCCATGTAGGCCCGATGGCGGTCCTCTATGCCCAGGTTTTCCATGATCTCCTTCAACCAGGAATGGGTCTTATGAATCGTGGTATCAAAGACCTCGAGGCCGGTGGCGCTCATACCCTATCCCTCCTTTCCTTCTGGATCATCATACATCTTGAGTATGGACGTGTAAAGGGTCCGGACCTCCCCCGATCCCGGCAAGGAGGGCGGGCATCCTCAGGGCCCCTGGGGTTTTCGGCCCTCGCCCTACTTGGGCTGCTGCCTTGTCACTCCTTTGCTCAGTTCCCGCTTTAGGATCTTCCCCACGCTGGTCTTGGGGAGGCTATCGCGGAACTGGATGATGCGGGGGACCTTGTAGGCGGCCAGGTTTTCCCGGCAGAAGGCTTCGAGGTCCTTTTCCGTTACCTTGCCCCGGTACTCCTCCTTGAGGACGAGGAAGGCGGCCACGGTTTCCCCGCGGTAAGGGTCGGGTACGCCCACCACGGCGGCTTCCTGGACGGCGGGGTGGGTGTAGAGGACCTCTTCCACCTCCCGGGGGTAGATGTTGTAACCTCCGGCGATGATCATGTCCTTTTTGCGGTCCACGATGTAGAAGTAGCCGTCCTGGTCCATTTTGGCCAGGTCGCCGGTGAAAAGCCAGCCGTCCTTGAGGGCCTTTTGGGTTTCCTCGGGGCGGTTCCAGTAGCCTTTCATGATGTTGGGGCCCTTGACGATAAGTTCGCCCACCTCCCCCAGGGGGAGTTCGTGCCCTTCCTCGTCCACCACCTTGGCCTCCACCCCGGGGAAGGGTAGGCCCACGCTACCCAGTTTCCGTGGGCCGTGGAGGGGGTTGCAGTGGGTTACCGGGCTGGCCTCGGTGAGGCCGTAGCCTTCCACCAGCTTGGCCCCGGTGAGCCTTTCAAAGCGCTCGGCCACCTCCACCGGCAGGGGAGCCGAGCCCGAGATGCAGGCCCGCACGCTTTTCAGGTTCCGCCCTTCAATCCCCGGGAAGTTGTTGAAGGCCACGTAGAGGGTGGGCACGCCGGGAAAAAGGGTGACCCGGTGCTTCTCTATGGCCTCCACGATGGGCTTGATTTCAGGCCGAGGCAGAAGGACCAGCTTGGCTGCGCCCAAAAGGGCCAGGTTCATGGCCACGGTCATGCCGTAGACGTGGAAGAAGGGGATGGCGCCCAGCACCACCTCCTTTCCCTCCTGGAAATCGGGGATCCAGGAGCGGACCTGAAGGGCGTTGCTGGAGAGGTTTCGGTGGGTGAGCATGGCGCCCTTGGCCACCCCGGTGGTGCCCCCGGTGTACTGCAAGAGGGCGAGGTCGTCCAGGTCTAAGGGTACAGGCTGGGGCTGGCCCGGTTTA
This sequence comes from Thermus albus, assembly GCF_022760855.1. Lineage (NCBI taxonomy): Bacteria > Thermotogati > Deinococcota > Deinococci > Thermales > Thermaceae > Thermus > Thermus albus. The sequence continues at coordinate 9,188 of NZ_JAKTNR010000018.1, read as the reverse complement.
AGGAAGGCCCGCCAGGGGATGCCCTCCAGGTCCTTGGGAGCCTGACCCTTCCGCTTCAGGGCAAGGGGATAGAGGAGGTTCTTGGGGAAGGGCAGGTAGTCTTGGATACCTGTGCGCACCAGAATCTCCACCGGGGCCTCCGCCTTTACCTCCTGGTAACGGGGAAGGAGGAGGTCCAGGATCACCAGGGCCTTGGCCCCCGAGTCCAGGAGCTGGTGCCGTAGCTCCCGGGGGGTGTACATGGGGTTGGTGTTCACCGCCACCCCCCCGGCCAAAAGGGTGCCGTAGAAGGCGATGACGAACTGGGGGGAGTTGGGCAGCATGATGGCCACCCGGTCCCCAGGCTTCAGGCCCGCCTCCTGCAGGCCTTTGGCGAAGGCCTCCACCTCTTGCCAAAGGCCTCGGTAGCTAAGACTTCGCCCCAGAAACTCCAAGGCCACCTTCTGGGGGTAGCGGCGGGCGTTTTCCTTTAGGAGTTCGGTGAGCAGCCAGGGCCTGGGGGCCTCTTTGGGGACCCCGGGATCGTAGTGGGTGTACCAAGGATGCATGGCACCTCCTTGAACCGGGTCAAAGTTTACCCTCCAAGGACCCTGGGGGCAAGGGTCCTACGCCCGGAAGTACCGGTAGGGAGGTCCTTCGCGCCTCACGTGCCCCTCGAGGCGCAGGTACTCCAAGTGGGCCAGGGTTTCGGCGAAGGCGAAGCGCCGGCCAGGGGCGTCCAGCTCCTGGGGGAAGAGGTTGAGGGAAAGCTCCCAGGCGGTCTTGGGTGTGTCCAGGTGGGTGGCTAGGATCTCCAGGCGCTCCTGGTGGTGGGCCCTTAGTTCCTGGACCCGTTTCCTCACGTGGGGGATGGGGCCGAAATGCCCGGCGTAGGCCACCCGCACCGGGAGCTCCTCCAGGCGGTCTAGGGAGGCCAGGAAGTCCTTCAGGGGATTCTCCCGGGTGTAGGCCCATAGGCCCACGTTGGGGGAAACCCGCTCCAAAAGGGCATCCCCCGCCAGCAAGACCCCCTCTTCCTCCAGGAAGAAGGCCACGTGTCCGTCCGCGTGGCCGGGGGTCCAGACCACCCTAAGCCTCCTGCCGGCCACTTCCAGCAGGTCCCCATCCCTCAGGGACAGGGGGTTTTGCGGAGGATGGACCCGCTCCCGGGTCTTGGCCATGGTCTCCCGGATGCCCCAAAGGGCCTCCTCCGGGGTGCCGTGGTCCAGGAAAAGCCGCCAGCTTTGCTCCTCAAAGGCCTCGGGCTGGAGCCAAAAACGGTGGCCCCGCCCTAACTCCTCCTCGTGCAAATAGACCCGGGCCCCAAGCCCCTCAAAAAAGCCCGCCAGCCCGTAGTGGTCCGGGTGGTGGTGGGTGAGGAGGACGGTCTTGACATCGGGAAAACAAAGGCCCAGCTCCGCCAGGCTTAGCTCCAGGGTCCCCCGGGCGGTCTTGGTGCCCAAGGCGGTGTCCAGAAGGGCTACTTCCCCGTTGCCCTTGAAGAGGTAGAGGTTCACCGTCTTTAGGGGGTAGGGGATGGGCACGGGGATCTGGTAAAGCCCAGGGAGAAGCTCTTTCATAGGAGCTTCCCCAAGAGGAGCAAGGCGGCCAAGAGGGGATCGGGTTCCTCGAGGTGCCAGGGGAAGAGGTAGCCACCTTGGCCATCTCCCCGGACCTCTTTCCCTTCCAGGGCCTCCTCGAGGGCCTTCAGGACCTCCTCTGGAGGGAGAACCTCCCCCCCGGGAAGGACAGCAGCCAGGCGGTCCGCATCCCCATCCAGGGCCAAGCCCACCGCCGGGGGTTCCACGGCTCTCATGAGGGCGAGGAGGGTAGGGAGGTTTTCCGGCTTGGGGTCGGGGTCCACCCCGTAGAAGAGGGGGTGGGGGAGGGGGTGGAGCTCGCGAAGCTCCGCCTCGAGGCCCAAAAGCTTAAAGACCCCCGGCATAAGGCCACCCCCGGCACCCCCTAAGGTGTCCAGGTAGACCACACCCTTCTTCCCCTTGGCCCCCTGGCCGGCGCTCCCTGCCAGGTGCTCTAGGTAGGCCTTTTTCCGGTCCAGGAGCTGGAAGCTCCCCCGGGCCTCAAGGGCCTTTTCCGGGAGGGGGACCTCCTGGCCGGAGAGGGGTTTCCCCGGCCCGAGGCGGAGCTTCACCCCTTGGTAGCGGGCGGGCTTGCGGCTTGCGGTGAGGTAGAACCCAGCCGCCTCCATCTCCTTTAGGGCGAAGCCGAAAAGAGGCAAAGGGGAAGGGCCCTTTAGGAGATACGTCTCCAAGCCAAGGCCCGCCAGCACCCCTGCCGCTTCCTCCGCCATCTCCTTGGCCAGGAAACGGGTGTCGTGGGTCACCACCACCTGGTCTATCCCCTCCGCCCTGGCCCGCTCCCCAAACCCCGCGGCCAGCCTGGCCACCTGGGCGAAGGTGAAGCCCTTAGCGATCTCTCCCAAAAACCCATCCTGCGTGGGATAGAGCTCCATGCCTTAGACACTAACCCCCTTCCTGTCAAGTACTCCACCCATCCCATACCCCCCGCACCGCTAACCCGCACCAACACAAACGGCCCAGGCTGCACGCGCCAAGCGGTTTGCTAGGGCCACAAGTGCCACCTTCCTACCCTTACCCCGAGCCACTAGTGCATCCACAAAGGCCCTGTGGTCAGGTGAGGACCTATAGGCGCCCAGCGCGGCCATGTAAAACGCACCACGAAGACGTGAAGGCCCAACCCTAGAGATATGGGCTTTTTCCCGAGCCTCACCAGACTGGACCACACGCGGAGTCAAACCCGTGTACGCCGCATACGCACGGGCCGAATGAAAGCGCCTCAAGTCCCCAGAGTAGGCCATCACCTTTAGCGCAATCACAGGGCCAAAGCCTGGTAACGCCGTGAGGGAAGAAAACCACCCCGAAAGAAGACCGTCAGACGCTACGAGGTCCAAGGCCTCCCGTAGGACACGGTCACGCAAATCACTCACCGCCTTAGGCACATACCGCACCAACCTTGATAAGCCAGGAACCGCGTACTCCCATGCCTGCAACCGGTTCAGGACACCCACGTAATCGGACGTCAACCCGTCCCGCAATCGCACCAGGACACCCAGAACCGTTAAGACATCATCCGAAGGCTGATAGACCGTAAGGTCCTGGTATCTTTCTGACAAAAAGCGCGCAATCAAACGGGCGTCGGCTTTATCCGTTTTGGCACGACGTAGCAAGGACCGAGAATAGGCCTTCACCGCAGCAGGGTTGAGGACATACACGCGGAAGCCAGCACGAGCCAAGGCATAGGCCAAGGGGCGGTAATAGGTTCCCGTAGCCTCTAGGCCAACATGCGCCCCAGATGGAAGACGCCGAAGAACATCAGGAATACCCGCAGGGTTTGCCACCCGCAACACCTCCCCCGAGGGTCCAAGGGCGACATCCAACCACCTAGCTGCCACGTCTACACCCACGAACATAGGCAACAAGTAGGGGCGGGCACCCCTTCAGCACTCTTACAAACGACCACAATGGGCCAACACTAACCACGCTAGGGGTAATGGCCAGTCTAAGGCACGACCACAAAGGGCCAAAAGTCTACCCGACAACACGCCCGCCCCAAGCCAGTATAACCTAACGCCTCATACGATACACCCCACGGCGAGGGTCATACGGGCATTGACCATAAGCCACATAAGGGCAATGACGCTTATACTCCTTAACCTGCAAGGCCAACCGGTGAGGCATGCCACACTTGGGACACCTAGCCACGCCATGCGAACGCGGTCCAGTCTGTGCCCTCTTCCTCAGGTAATACGCGGCCAGCATCAGACTGAGGAGGGTCAGAAGGAGAAGGGTCATGCATAGTAGTTAACCACTTTTCCCTAAGCACGGCATGGGGAGGCCTACCAGAACGATAGGCCTCGGCCAACTCACGCATAGACAGAACGGGCAAACCATCACCGGACTCCCGACGCCCTTGAATACGCGAGGCATCCCACGAAAGGCCCATACGGTCGAGAATCGCCCGCCGTTTAGGGTCCATCTCCCTTTGAAGGCGCACAATAGGCGGCTCGAAGATAGCGTGCGTATCATAGCAGGACGCCGCTAACGGGTCCAGAATAACCACGCTATTGCGCTGCACCCCCTCAAAAAGGCCCTTAACCGCCTTCTGCATAGTCCCGAAAGACTCATCCATAATAGCGGTGTACCGGAGCACTGGACGACCACGAGCCCACGGACGGAGGAGAAGGCGGAGCCAAAAGGGAGCAGGACGAGCCCAATACACATTCGCCACTAACTCCCTCACGATGGCATCCACGGAGCCATAGCGTTGAGTAGCAAGGTAGACGTCCACACCGACCTTCCGGTGTTGGCTCCAAAAGGCTATAACCTCCGTGGGGATTAAACTAAACTCACGGGAGGGAAGCCACATGTGGGCCTCGTCAAAGAGCAACACGCCATCATGAACGTTTAGCAGGTCCGAGTAGTCCCGTATTTCACGGATTCGGTCAGCACGTTCCACAGCATCACGATGAGACAAGCGACGACGTAGGCGCAGCCAAAGGTAAACCCGTTCGGGGAGTAAGCCAAAGTTTGCGTAGACCATGCGACCAGAAGCCAGAGCCTCGAGGCCTTTAACCACCAAGGCGTAACTCTTGCCACTTCCCGGAATGCCCACAAAAGCTTCAATCATCAACGCCCTCCCCTGATGAAGGTAATAACACGCCAAATCGCCATTACGCCATAAAACGACCCCCACAACGACACGATAGTAATCGCATCAGAAATGGGCAGGATACGGTCAGCGATACCCGCAGCAGGAACGATGGCCGAAACACCCCGCAGCAACTCATTTGGAACGTCCGGTAGAAGGCTGACGAGTAACAGAACAAACTTGAGCACCAGCACCAGCAGCGAACCGACGAACTCAAAAACAAAACCCAGCGCCCAGCCCAAAACATCAATAAAGAGGTTCCACGCATGGACGAAAACCCAGTCCAGGACAGACCAGACCCAATGCGCGAAGCCGGTGACCGTCTGCCAGAGCCAGCCGAAGAAGCCTATAGCAGTTTGGGCCAGCCACCGGAGGAGATCCAGAAGGCCTTCTACTATTGCCGACACACCAGCCATGAGCCACCCCCCAAAAACAAACCCCTTCCGCCCCCCGTGAGCAGGGTGCCTGCCGCGGGGACCCCGCCGTCAAGGGTGCAGAGCATCCCCGGGCCGCCCCTGCATGTCCAAACCCCGTCCTTGAACACGGTAAACGTGCGTGATGGAGGGCGGCCCGGGGACTGACGCCCTTGACGGCACCCCGCGGCGAGGCAATAGGCAGTTAAGGGGGCGGAAGGGGAGAAATGGAAGGGGTTGTGACGGTTTTCCCACGTCATCGCTGGATGTCCAACCCCCTCCGCACGAGAGCAAGAGCAAATGCCACCCAGAGCAAACCCGCCCAGACTGGCCGGAAGGATTCAGCCACCGCAAATATGGGAGTGTTGCACGGGGCCACGGTCCCCTGTGCAGGACCCACGGAGAAGGTGAACGTACAGTTACCACCCTCCCGGCTAATGCTCATGCCCCTGATAACCGCAATGATGCCAAACGGGAACTTGCGTTCTGCCGTCTCCCTTATCTCCCGTACCCCATCCCTCCAACGCTGAAGCACCTTATCCTCAAAGGGCTGAATGAGCTTATCCACCTCAGGCAAAGCCTTGCGCTCCTCACTCCGCGTAGGCCACTCAACCGGCTTCAACCCGGGAGCAGGAGGAGCCCCCGGCCACTCCACCTTATCCGGATTCTCCTCAGGACGCGGAGCCGGGGGAACAGAAGGCCGGCTTTCCGGGTCATTCGGGTCCGTCCCCTCGCTAATCTCCTGCCAATCTGGGTAGCCGTCCCCGTCGGTATCCACCCAAGGCTGATTAGGGTTAGGGGCAGGTGCCACCCGCGGCCTACTAGAGGCATCCTTTGGATCCGTGCCTTCTTGTACCTCCTGCCAATCTGGGTAGCCGTCCCCGTCGGTATCTATCCACGGACGACGGCGAGGACCTGGGTTACTTGCAGGGTCATAGGGGTCAGTACCTACCTGCACCTCTTCCAGCGTTGGGTATCCATCCCCGTCCGGATCACCATTGGGGTCCGGGTGCTCGGTCGGGTCATTGATAACGTCCGGCCAGGGTACACCACGCCGATTAGCCTCTTGCCACTCCACGGAATCCGGATAGCCATCACCGTCAGTGTCTATGTCCGGACGCGTGAAGGGGTTATCGGTCCACTGGTTAGGGTTCGGCACCGGCTCAAGGCGCACCCCCGGCCAGGGCTGGGAAGGAGAAGACGGTTCGGTATCAGTTAGGTACTGGGTAACCGCCTGCTTTACCCCATTGGCCGCGTCAGGATGCTGCTGGAGCCACGTCACCAAATCGGGCTGCGCACCCGGCTCCACCAGCACATGACGTAACCAGCTCAAATCGGATACGAAGCGCGACCTATCACTTTCCGGCACCCCATTCTTATAGCTTTCACTAGCCGTACGCCACTCCCATGATGAATAAGGGGCACCAATCATTTGCTTAAAATGAGACTTCGCCCACGATTCCGCCATATCTACCGAACACGACGGAGGACTATCATACCATCCCGTCCCAGTAGACTCCGTACCCCCGACCTTACCACCAGGAAACCTATAGCCATAAACAGCCCACTGGTACCCATATAGACACCGATAATTACACTTCCCCGAACACGACATATCCACTTTAGCCCAGTAGCCCCCTATCCCAGCCACAACGGAAGGCACCCAATAATACCACTGGTCCAAGGGCGTTCCGGTTTCCCGCCGAAGGTAGTTATAAAAATAATCCAAGCCCGCAGCAATCAGGGCCGAACCCAACACGATAGAACCACCCCAGCGTACATAGCGCCCAATGGTGGCTTGCCGCCGGAACTGGCCATTGCTCCACTGAATAATCTCATCCAGGGTCATGCCCTGGACCGCACCCTTCACCGCATCCTTGTACTGAGCATTTGCCAGGGCGGTCCCCCCTAGCAGGACCACCCCTAGCAGGAGGAACCGCCCTAAGCTCATACCTAGCCCTTGAGGAACTTCTTGGCGTACCGCCAGGCCGCGGAAAGGCCGATAGTTAGAGCCAACACCCCGGCACCCGCAGCAGCGATAGCCGTAACGTAGGTCTGAACAGCGCTCGCGATCTGATCCGGCTGGAACTCCACCCTACTCACCCCCTTTCTGGACCATCACGGGGATTATTCCCCGATTGTCCCTAGAGCCGACGAAGAAGGTTACGGAGGAACGCAGCCACAACACCGGCAGCGACCCCCCACCAAAAGGCCCCGAACAGCTCCCGAACATCATAGCCCTCCATAGAGTTTTCCCAAGTAGCGATAGGCTGCTAGAAGGACATATGGGATGGTGGTAATGGCGAGAAACCACGTGAACCACTGGGAAGCATCCATCACCAGTCACCCCCCGATAGCAGCCCCGCAATCACACCTAACCCAAATGCAACCACCAAAAAGGCTTGCCATGCCTCAGGAGGCAGGAACATCCTTCTTCCCCGGCACCACAGGAGCCACCAACGTTGCTCCGGTGACTAACGGACGCACCTCATTAGGCCGACCGTACCCGGTAGAAATGGGAAGCTCCAAATCCAGCTTGTAAATGCCCGGAAACACCTTCATGGTGTCCGCCACTTCCGGCAAAACCTCGAACTCCGCCGCCACTAGTCCGCGCGTATTGGGATTGCGTGGAGTAGACGCCACCACAATCCGAGCCCCGTGAGTCCCATCCTTCCGCTGGAAAATGTTCACGCCCAAGACCAGAATCTGCATCCTACACCCCCTCAAAGCGCCACTTTTCCGGCATTACGCCAAAAACCGCCATCTTCCGTAGCCGTGCACGCCCGTAGGCAAGTGCCCCTTCCCTACCTAGCCACTCCCGTTCTTCCTTGTCCCTTCCTAACGCCCTAAAGGCTCCTATCCACCAACTCTTCAAGTCCACCCGGTCAATGCGCCCCACAGCCGCGAGAGCCGTCATAAAGGCCCCCAACGCTTGTTTTGCGAGGGCCACCGGATCCACACGCCTGAACACCCTATCCCGTACTAGTTCCCCTTTTCCCCTATCACCCCCTTCATTGAATGCCCCTTGGACCACTTGCCATAGAGGGTCCACAGGCACATCCCGCAAACGGTTATATGCGTCCACCCGCGCTTTATCCCGTAGCACCAACCATTCTCCTGTCAAGTACGCCCAGATTGCAGGAATAGCCCACCGGAACGTATCCCAATCACGAATATCGGACCCATCACCCACCACTACCATCTCCCGCAGCACGTCAGTAGTTAGCTGAAACTCCACACGGATAACGTGGCCAGTCAAAGGCCCGTGGCGTTCCTCATACATCATGAGGAGGTTACGCGTCTCATACTTAGAACGTGCCTCCACCGTCTTTGAATAAACGCGAGCCATCAAGGGACCACGCCCGAACGTAAAGCCCGACCAGTCCCGGCCTCGCAAAAAAGCCGCGGTAGTCTCTACCCCTTCTGCCAGAGAATCCGCAACCCGTAGTCGCGTAGCAGGGGGCGTGTTACTCATGAGCCCCCCTTCTGGGGTGGCCCCGGCCTCGCGGCCGGGGTCCACCCCGAAGGAGTACACCCCCCGCACCCTGGAGCGACTAGTAAACCGGTCTATATCCGTCACTTGAAGCGGATTAGCCTCCACGTCCACGAACAAATCCGCCCGGGACACCTGAACCCTATGCGGACGGGTGCCCGTGAGATTCTCCGCAGCATCCAACACCCACCGCACTACCTTTTCCGCGTCCCGGTCTGCATACCGCATGTAGGTACCGGTGAACTCTACCCGCATGGCAGGGAACTCCGCCCGCCGGGTAGTATCCTTCACAGCACTCAGGCGCACGAAAACAAGACCGCCAAAGGACAACTGCCACGCATAATGACGCGTAGGCTGCACTATAGCCGCCTCAAAGAGGTCCCCTTCTAGACCCCAAGGCAAATCAGGCACGGGATTAGGGAGAGGAAAATAGGCATCCACACCCCAGAGGATGGCCCCATTAGGGTCCCGCCTATATAGGTCCTTTAACTCATTTAGCGTAGCCTCAAAACCCTCAGGAAGCTGATACTTGCCCGCCGGCCAGTAGAGATTGACCACGAGGGTATCTAGGCCATAGCCGAGGACCCTAGGAGGATTCATGCTTTACTTGTAAG
>NZ_JAKTNR010000017.1 GCF_022760855.1 Thermus albus | reverse complement strand
TTTGACGGAAAGGACCCTTGGGGCAAGGTGGGTTCCACGGCCCAGGTGGCCAAACTCCTTCAGGCCCCTGTGGTCCTGGTGGTGGACGCCTCCGCCATGGCCGGCTCCATCGCACCCCTGGCCGAGGGCTTCCGGCGCTTCGACCCGGAGGTCCGGGTGGTGGGGGTCTTCGCCAACCGGGTAGGGGGGTACGGCACGCCGAACTCCTGCGGGAGGCCCTTGTCCGGGTAGGCCTGCCCCTTTTGGGCTGGCTTCCCCAGGACCCCGCCCTGAAGATACCCGAACGCCACCTGGGCCTGGTGCTGGCAGGAGAGGCAGCGCCTCCCCTTACGGCCTTGGCCCAAACCCTCCACCTGGACCTCGAGGGCCTCCTTCACCTGGCCCAAGAGGCGGAACCCCTTCCCCAAGTGCCTCCTTTCTTGCCCGAAAGGCGCCCTTCCCAGGTGGCGGTGGCCTACGCCTGGGACCGGGCCTTCCACTTCTACTATCCTGAGGGCCTGGAGCTTTTGCAGGCCTTGGGGGCAGAACTCATCCCCTTTAGCCCCCTGGAGGACCCCGCCTTGCCCAAGGCCCAGGCCCTCCTCCTGGGAGGGGGTTACCCTGAGCTTTTCGCCGAGGCACTCGCGGGAAACCGGGCCATACGGGAGGCCATCCGCCGTTTTCCAGGCCCCATCGTGGCGGAGTGCGGCGGATACATGTACCTCTCCCAGGGCCTTTGGGTGGGGGAGGGCTTCTTCCCCATGGTGGGCCTGGTTCCCGGGGAGGCCCGTATGGCCGAGCGCCCGGTGCTGGGCTACCGGGAGGTGGAGGCCTTAAGGGACAATCCGCTAGCCCAAAAGGGCGAGGTTCTCAAGGGGCACGAGTTCCACTATGCCCGGATGGAACCTTCGCCTAGCCCTGCCTGGCGGGAGCGGGAAGGGGGACAGCCGGAAGGGTATACCGACGGCAGGGTGCTGGCCAGCTTTGTCCACCTCTACCTACCGGGAAGCCCCAAGGCAGCAAGGCGGCTTCTCGGTTGGGGGGGACGGTTTAGAAGTTGGCCCACCGCTTGGTCCCCCTGCTTTTCCAACCCGCTCCGACGCCCCAGCCCCTCCCCGAGCCATCGTGGGAGGGGCCCGCACAGGGAACGGAAGCAGGCCCTGCCCGCGCCCGAAACGAAAAGCCCCGGGGGGCACGACCCCCGGGTCAAGGGGAACGCCTAGGCCCAGACATCCTCGGGGTGGGCCATGCCCACGGGCCGGGCCTTGAGGATCTCCAGGGCCTCGTCCTCGCTCATCACCGGGTTCTGGTAGCGGATGCCCAAGGCCTCCCCCATGAGGCGGAAGACGTGGGTGTTGTCCAGAAGGCCCAGGTGGAAGGGGCGAAGCCCCTGGCCGTAGAGGGCCAGGACCACCGGGCTTGCCGTGTGCTGCCCTGAGGACCAGCCGATGTTGGGCCGGTCGGGCCTCTTGGCGTCCTTCTGCACCATGGCCCAGGAGAGGGTGTTGCTGGGCTGGACGCCGTAGCGGACCCCGTCGGGGCGGTAGGCCTTCTTGGCGATGGCCTCCACCACTATCTGGGCCTCGGCGTCCTCCAGGACCACCCCCTTCAGGGCCCGGTAGGCCTCCTTCACCTGGCCTGCATCAGGGTTATTGCCCAAGGCCCGGAGCATGTACTCAAAGCTGGCCTTCTGCCCCTCCAGGAGGTCCAGGCCCAAGGAGCTTTCCAGGTAGCTCCGGCCCGTCCCGTAGAGGGCCCCCACCCCGGTGGCGTGGTCGGAGACCAGGATGAGGAGGGTATCCGGGTTCCGATCCACAAAGGCGGTGAGGAGCTCCAGGGTCTCGTCGGCCGCCAGCACGTCCCAGAGGGTGGCGGCGGGGTCGTTCAAGTGGTTGGCGTGGTCAATACGGCCCGCCTCTACCTGGAGGGGAAAGCCGTTGCGGTAAGAGGGGAGCCTGGATAGGGCCGCCTGGACCATCTCCTTGGGGCTTGGCACCTTCACCCCCTGGAAGCGGCGGTCCACCTCGTAGGGCACGTGGCTATCCGAGAAGACCCCTAGGAGCTTGCTGGCGTTGGTGCGGAGGAGCTCCTCCGGGGTGCGCACCACTCCGTACCCCGCCTGGGCAAAGGCGGCGTACAGGTCCTTCTTGTCCTTCCGCTTCTCGGGGTTGAAGAACCGATCCCCCCCGCCCAGGTACACCTCGGCCCCAAAGGCCAGGTACTGCTCCGCGATCTTCTCCTCCGCGTTCCGGTCGGGGTTGGAGATGACGAAGCTGGCCGGGGTGGCGTGGGTAACCGTGGGGGTCACCACCAGGCCCACCGCCTTCCCCACCTCCTTGGCGGCGGCAAAGAAGGGCTTGAGGGGAGTGCCATCGGCATGGACCGCAAGGCCCCCGTTCATCGTCTTCACCCCGCAGGAGAAGGCGTTGCCAGCCGCACTGGACTCGGTGACGTAGCTGGTGAGGCTATAGGTATTGATGAGCCCGTTGGGGTAGCGGGCGAGAAGCCTCTCCAAGGCCAGCACCCTCCCCTGCCGCCTGCGGGCGTAGGCCTGGGCGATGGCATAGTCCTCCCAGGAGAAGCCGTCGTAGACGAAGACGATCAGGTTGCGGTACCTGCGGCCCAAAAGGCTAGGGGTGTTCTGCGGGGCCCCTTGTGCCCCCACCTTGGGCGCCAAGGCCAAGGCTCCGGCCAACACGCTGGCTTTCAAAAGGTCCCGGCGTTTCATCTCGTCCACCTCCCTTTAAGAGACCCCTCGAGGCCTCCTCTTGCCACCTTAAAGGGGACCTGTCAGACGTTGGTCAAGCCCTCTAGGGCCAGGGCCAGATGGTCCTTAAGCACTAAGGGTGGGAGTCCGTGCTTAACCCGAAGCAATTCCAGAACATACCGGCGTTCCTCCCGGTTAGCGCCGCTTAGGTTCTGCCCGTGAAGGCGGATACGAACCCCCATGCCCTTCAGGTACCGGAAAGGAATCCCCTTGCGGTAGGCCCTAAGCCAGAGATCCCAGTCCCAGTAATGGCCCATCCCTGGATCCAGACCCAGCCCCTTTAAGGTCCTCAAGGGCAAGGCGGTGCCCGAGGCGAGGATACGGTTATCCCTTAGGATCCAGTCCCCCATCTCCCCCGGGGAGAAGGGAATCTCCCGAAACCCCAGGTCCAAAACCCCCTCCCCGTAGACCACCGCCTCTTCCCGGGAAAGGACGCGCCAAACCCGGTAAAGGTAAGCGGGGTCCATGAGAAGGTCATCATCATCCAAGAAGAGCACCACCTCTCCCAGGGCCTTGGCCAGGGCAAACTGACGGGCCTCCACCTGGCCCCGCCCTGGGTTGGGAAAAGCCCGGAACCGGGGATCACCCAGGGCCCTCACCACCTCTAACCCCTCCCCTTCCCCATCCTCCACCACCAAGGCCTCGAAGGCGGGAAAGGATTGCGAAAGGAGGGAAACCAAGGCCTGCCGCAGAAAACCCGGCCGGGACCGGGTGGGGATGACGACGCTAATCATGGACTAAATCCGGTTGAAGCTGGGCTTCATCGGTGAGATCCAATCTCAAGGGGGTGGCGGCAATAAAGCCCTGTTCCACCGCCCAGCGGTCGGTACCCTCTTCCGCCTCCTTCAGGGGCTTGGCCGCAAACCAGTAGAGGGGCCTTCCCATGGGATCCTCTCCCGCCACCACCACTCCCTCATAGGACCGCACCGACTGCCGGGTCCATAGGAAGCCCTTGGGCCGGTGGGGCAGGTTCACGTTGACCAAAAAGGGCCGCTTAAGGCGGAGCAGGTTCTGCACCACCCGTTCAACCCAAGGCCTCAACGCTTCAAAATCCGGCGCCTCCCCGTTAACCGGCACGCTGAAGGCGGCCGCCGAGAGACCGAAAAGCCGCCCTTGCTTGGCGGCGGCCACCGTGCCGGAGTGCCAGATCTCGTGGCCCAGGTTGCTCCCTAGATTCACCCCAGAAAGGACCAGGTCCAAGGGGCCGAACAGGTGAAGGCCCAACGCCACGCAGTCGGCGGGGGTTCCCCGCACCCGGTAGGCGGGAAAGTGGGGACCGTCCAAGGGAGAGGGGTGGGAATAGGCCCGCACGGGGTGGGCGATGGTGATGGCATGGCCCACCCCACTTTGCTCCACGTCCGGGGCTACCACAAACACCTCCCCAAAGCGGCTCGCCGCCTGGGCCAAGGCCCAAAGACCAGGGCTAAAGATGCCGTCGTCATTGGTAACCAGGATCCGCATGCCCCCATGCTAGGAGAAGCAGGTCATGGCAGGGTCAAGAATAGGATTCTGGGATGGAGTCCAAGGATCCATGTTGCCGGTCTGGGGTGGTAGCCAAGTTGAGGGATGATCCGGAAACACCTGGAAAGGCAAAAGCCAGCCAGGGGTTATCTCTTGCCACGGTGGCCCCCTGTGCCGGCTTCTTCCGGGGATGGGCCATGGGGAAAGGGAAACTAGATGATAGTAATAACTAGTTGCATTTAATGAACATGGATGCTACACTCTCCACCATGAAGCCCGCAAACACCCGCCTAATCCTCCAAGTGGTCCAGCCAGGCCTGCTTGGTCTTATGGACGGCTCAGTCTCCACCCTAGCTCCCCTTTTCGCCGCTGCCGAGCTTACCCGGCAGCCCCATAGCGCCTTCCTGGTGGGCATGGCCGCTGCCCTCGGTGCCGCTCTTTCCATGGGTCTCGCCGAGGCCTTATCCGATGATGGGCGGCTTTCTGGACGCGGACATCCTTTTCTTAGGGGCTTCGTTACGGGCGTGGGTACGTTCCTCGGAGGGACCTTCCACACCCTTCCCTTTCTCATCCCCAACATCCAGCTGGCGCTTCTCCTGGCCTCAAGCGTGGTGGTCCTCGAGCTCTTGGCTATTGCTTGGATTCGCTACCGCTATATGGGAAGCCACTTGGGAAGCACCATCCTCCAGGTTTTGGTGGGGGGCCTTTTCGTTTTCCTGATAGGTCTAACCTTGGGCCGCTTCGGTAGCAGCTAAAATGTCCGCCTTATCGTAGGGGCATGAGACCGCACTTGCTGGAAGCCCTGGGGGATCCCCTGACGGTGGTCTTCACCCTTTTTCGAATCCTCTTGGTCTACCTAACCCTTCTCATCCTTCTGCGGCTCAGCGGGAAGAAGGTCCTCGGGCAGATGACCCCAGTGGACCTCCTCACCCTTCTCCTGCTGGCCAATGCGGTGCAAAACGCCATGATCGGCCCCGACAATAGCCTTACGGGTGGGCTTCTGGGGGCCGGGCTGCTCTTGCTTCTGGATAGGCTTCTCGCCCGTAGCCCTCTTAAGGGAGCATTCCTGGGCCAACCCACCCTTCTTGTCCACGACGGGAGGCCCATCACGGAGAACCTGGCGCGGGAGGGAGTGGACCTCGAGGAACTCCTCGCCGCCTTACGGGAGCACGGGGTGGCAGCGCTAAAGGATGTTCAGGTTGCCGTGCTGGAGGTAGACGGCACCATCAGCGTGGTGCCCAAGGATCACCTCACCCCCAAGCGGCTTCGCAAGGTGCGGTCCAGCCGCAACCGCTAGGGGCTAGCCCCGCTGGGGGGCATGGCGAAAAGCTCGTTCTTTCGCACAAAGGCCTCCATAAAGCGCCCTAAAAGCTCCATCTGGCTGCGGTGCGCCTTTAGGGCCTGGAGTTTAAGGGCCTCTTCCTCAGGGCTAAGGTCCAGGCGCCTCCAGGAAAGCCCCCTTCCCCTCGGGGGCGGCTCCAGGTACAGCCCCGGGTGCAGCCCCTTGGGCAAGGGCCATTCCAGACCCCCATGGACGATATAAAAGCGGAGCCGGGAAAGCCAGCCCCGCTCCCCTAGAAGCCTAAGGGCCATGTAGGCGGTGGCCCGGTGGTCCACATGGGCATCCTCTGGGGCTGGGGCCACCACCAGATCCGGTTTGACCCGGTCCAGTATGCGCCTCATATCGTCCTCCCAGGCCTCCCCGGTGTAGGGTGCTCCTGGGGAAAGGGTGCCCGGATAGGCCATCCGGTCCAGGTGGGTGGCCGGCGAGCGGTAAGGGGTGAAGAAGTTCTCCAGGAACATATGGAGGAGGCCCCGGTCGGGATACCCCAGGAAGAAGAGGCGGTCTTGGGCCACCCCCAACGCTTGGGCTGCTGCCCTGGCCTCCGAAAGGCGTCTTTCCGCCAGTCGCCTCAGGTCTTCCGGCCACGGCCTTAGGGTGCGGTCCAATAAGGCGGCATCCCACTGGAAGCCATCGCCCAGGGTCATCCAGGCGATGAACACCTCTCCACCCGCCCTCTGCACCTTCTGGATCAGGCCCCCTGAGGATAGGACCTCATCGTCAGGGTGAGGGGCCAAAACCAAGAGGCGAAGGCGGAAGTCGCCCTCCCAGGGAGCCATCCTCCCCACCTGGCCCCGGTAGTACCAGAGGTAGCCCTGCTGGAAAAGCCAAGGGGCGTTGATGAGCAGAAAAAGGGCCAGGCCCAAAAGGACCAGGAGCCAAGGCCAGGAAAGCCGTACCATGGGTCCAGTCTACCCAGAAAGTCCGCCCTCCCCGTTTCAGGTTCTCTACAGGAAATGGGGTTTTCTTGGGAGTTGGAGGTGTCTATGCGCAAGTGGCTTTGGCTTTCTGCTCTTTTGGTCAGCACGGCCCTAGGTCAAGCCCCTGATCCCAGCCAGTACGGCTTCCCCCAGGTGGTGGCAAGCCTCCTGGTCCAACCCTGGGACTACGTGCGGATGGGGTTGGGGAGCCTGGTGCTAACGGTGCCCAGCGGGGCCTTTGGGCGGGACCCGGTGCGCCTTGAGGTCCTCACCGGGGATCCTAGCGTGTGGCAGGCGTACGCGCCTCAAGGCCAGAAGGTGCTCCTCGCCTTCGCCCTCAGGGTTACGGACCTGAAAACGGGCGAGCGCGTCCTCACCTTCGCCAAGCCCCTTCACTTTGCCTTTTACTCCAAGGATATCCGGCCTCAGTCCCTCTACCTCAATGTAACCTTCACCACCCCACCCACGGTAACGCCCAACCCCGTGAAGCCAAAGATCCAGATCTTCCCCCTGGGCCCGCGGCACTAAAACGGTAGGTTAGCCCACCAGATCCAAGGGAGCGGCGTGGGGTGGCTGGTCACCTCACCCGTGAGCGGGGATTGACGGGAGAGCATCTTGGGAGGCCATAGGATGGCGGTGGGGGTTGGGCACGGCTCGAGGCGGGAAGGAGTTAGGGTTTTGCCCCCCGATCGGGGGCTGGAAAACTGGGGAAGAGAGCCTACCGGCTTTGGCCGCGGCCTTACCCCCACTCCCTTCTTTTCTCCGGGGGGGCCCCTAAGGTCCAGAGCCCGGCCAGGGGACGGGTTCCCCGAGGCCGGCAACCCCCCGTGGGGTCCTTTAAGCCTATGCCTAGGACGCCCCCTCCCTTGCGCCACCCCTCAAAGCCCGGGTAAAAGATTTAAGGAAAAGCTATGGATATAGGCGGAGTTATCAACAGCCTTTTCTGGCTTTTTCTTATCTTCACCTTTTTAAGTCCCTACCTGCAGCGCCAGGCCCTCGAGGCGGCCCGTACCCGCCAGATCCTGAACCTGGAGAAGAAGCGGGGGAGCCGGGTCATCACCCTGATCCACCGGCAGGAGGCCATCAATCTCCTGGGAATTCCCGTGGTCCGCTACATCGACGTGGACGACTCCGAGGAGATCCTAAGGGCCATCCGCCTGACGGACCCCAATGTCCCCATTGACCTCATCCTCCACACCCCTGGGGGGCTGGTCCTGGCGGCGGAGCAGATCGCCATGGCCCTCCTCAAACACCCCGCCAAGGTGACCGTCTTCGTCCCCCACTACGCCATGTCCGGGGGAACCCTCATCGCCTTGGCGGCCGACGAGATCGTCATGGACGAGAACGCGGTGTTGGGCCCCGTGGATCCCCAGATCGGGGAGTACCCGGCAGCAAGCCTCGTGGCCCTGGTCAAGACCAAACCTTTGGAAAAGATCGAGGACGCCACCCTGATCCAGGCCGATATTGCCGCCAAGGCCCTGCGACAGGTTGGCCAACTGGTGGAGACCCTGCTGGCCAAACACCTTGACCCCGAAAGGGCCGCCACCACCGCAGGTCTCCTTTCCCAGGGCACCTGGACCCACGACTACCCCATCACCGTGGGAGAGGCCAAGGGGTTGGGGCTTCCCGTTTCCACCACGATGCCCCAGGAGGTCTACGCCCTCATGGCCCTTTATCCCCAGACCCAGGCCAGGCGTCCCAGCGTCCAGTACATCCCCCTTCCCTACGGCAAAGGGGGCAGAAAAGGAGGCAGAGTATGAAGCGGAAAACCCCGGATCTGACCCAGGCCATCCTCCTGGTGTTGCTGTTGGCCTTTGCGGCTACCAGCTTCTACTTTGGCACTCGCCTTTTGCTCCAGAGGCAGGCCGAGGGGAGCGGGGGCGTGGGGTTGGCCAAGGCCAGCGGTCCGGTGCCCACCCTACCGCCGGATTTCCCCGAGAGCTTGGACCAGGTCATCGCCCTGGGCAAGGACATCTTCATGAACACCAAGGACCATCCCCTTAGCAAGGCCTATGTGGGCAACGCCCTGAACTGCACCTCTTGCCACCTCAACGGGGGGCAGGACCTTAAGGGACTCCCCCTCATAGGTACCGCCACCGCCTTCCCCGCGTACTCCCCCCGGGAAAAGGCCGTGATCTCCCTGCAAAACCGCATCGAGGACTGCTTCATGCGCAGCATGAACGGTACCCTGCCACCCCTGGGAGGCCCGGTGATGGTGGCCTTGGAAGCCTACATTGCTTCCCTTTCCCAGGGAATGCCCCTGCACATGAACCCCCAAAGCCCCACAGGCCCCAACGCCTTAAAGCCCCTCGCCGTGGACTGGACCCAGGCCGACAGCCAACGCGGCCAGAACCTCTACCAGGCCAAGTGCGCTGTCTGCCACGCAGCCGACGGCCAAGGACAGGTGGGACCTCCCCTCTGGGGGCCGAGATCCTACAATGCCGGGGCCGGGCTTGCCAACTGGAAAAACCTGGCCGCCTTTATCCACGGGGCCATGCCCTTGGGCAACCCCAACCTTTCCCCCGAGGAGGCCAGGGATATCGCCGCCTTTGTGGACAGCCAACCCCGCCCCACCTTTGACCTGAAGGCCCACCTACCGGGCCCAGATGGCCTGGGGGTCTACACCTCCAAGGTAGCCGAGGAGGTGAAGAAGGTGGAGCCCGTGAAGTGAGGCTGTGCGCCCGGGAGGCGAGGGCCCTGCCCAATGCCTCTTGGTTACCCACAAGGGGTCCTGAGCGGTGTAGGATGGGGCGCGTGGAGCAGGGCCCGCACGGGAAAGGATGGGAACGCGAAAGAGGGGAGGGGCTAGCCTTTAGGGAATCCCCAAGCCATAGGAGGGGGGAGGAGGGGCTAACACCAACCCTTGGCGCAACCCGCCTTCTCTCCTGCAGGTTAGGCCAAAACGACCCGCCCAACCCTTCCCGGCTACCCAAGACCCTTGCTAGGGATTCTTGGGGTTTTTCCGCCCCTTTCGGAAGATGAATCTAGCCACCTTTTGCCTAGAAGTGTTTCTGGGAAGCGTGCTGGCTGGTCTGGTGGGAGCCCTCACGGGCCTCGGCGGAGGCGTGATCCTGGTTCCCCTCTTGGTTTTGGCCTTTAAGGTGGACCTCCACCATGCTTTAGGCGCCTCCTTGATCTCGGTGATCGCCACCAGCAGCGGGGCAGCGGCGGCCTATGTGCGCGAGGGGTACACCAACCTTCGCCTGGGGATGTTCCTGGAGCTGGCCACCACCTTGGGTGCCGTCTTGGGGGCCAATCTTTTGGGGATCCTGCCCAAGCGTTGGGTGGCCTTAATCTTTGGCCTGGTGCTCATCCACTCCGCCTACACGGGCTACCGAAACCGGCAGGTGGATGGACGCGACGTGGGTCCCTCGGATCCGCTGGCCCGGCGGCTCCGCCTCGAGGGGACCTACCCCACACCCCAAGGTCTTAGGCCCTACGGGGTGCATCGGGTATTACCCGGATTGGGCCTTATGGGCTTGGCTGGCGTTCTTTCCGGGCTTTTGGGCATCGGCTCAGGGGCCCTCAAAGTTTTAGCCATGGACCGGATCATGGGGCTTCCCTATAAGGTCTCCACCACCACCTCCAACTTCATGATCGGGGTCACGGCGGCTGCCAGTGCCGGCATCTACCTGAGAGAGGGATACATTAACCCCGTGCTCAGCTGCCCGGTCGTCCTGGGGGTGCTCGTAGGTGCTTTCCTGGGGGCTAGGATCCTTCCTAAAAGCCCCGTCCCCCGTCTACGCCTTCTATTCGCCGGGGTGATTGCCCTTTTGGGCATCCAGATGCTTCTCCAAGGGATACGGCCGTGAGGCAGATGGAGCTTTGGCTGCCTTGGGCACTAGGAGTAAGCGTGCCGCCAGCCGCTACTTTTGTCTCTACCCGGAGGTGGCTGGCACCTTATGCGGCCAGGACCTAGGGGACAGGACCACCCTAGGGTTGCCCACGCCCCTTTAGACCCGGCCCTCCGAGT
Organism: Thermus albus; assembly: GCF_022760855.1. Classification (NCBI taxonomy): domain Bacteria; kingdom Thermotogati; phylum Deinococcota; class Deinococci; order Thermales; family Thermaceae; genus Thermus; species Thermus albus. The sequence goes on along the minus strand of NZ_JAKTNR010000017.1, from coordinate 8,997 downwards.
TATACTGAACCCATGCTCCAAGGGGTAAAGGCATGGGGCAAGCGCCTATCTATCGCCTACCTTTTGTTGGGCATGGCCCTGGGATCCAGCCTGGCTTGGGCCCAAACCCTCCTGGAGGCCACCGCCACGGTGGCCCTGGCCTCCAGCCTGGACCCCGCCGTGCGCCTGCCCACGGGGAGCTATAAGGCCAAAAGCCCCGAGCCCCTCCTCCTTCGCTTCCCCGAGGCCAAGGGGTACGCCCTCGAGGCCTTCGTGGCCAAAGGGATCGCCAGCAGGCTCCATGCAGCCTTCGTGCAGCAGGTGCTCACCAGCTTCGCCGCCGCGGGTTACTTCGTGGAACGGCAGGAGGAAAAAACCGTGGACGGGGAGGTGCGCAGCCTGTACCTGCTTAAGGACAGCCTGGGCCGGTCCGCCATCCTCCTGGTGGTGCGCAAGGGGGAGGAGCTGGTCTACGGCTTTGGGAAAAAGCGCTAAGGCCCGGGAATGCCCCCGCCATCCCCCCTTACTAACGCCATTCCTCCCCCACGATGGCTCCGTCCTCCAGGCGTACGATCCGCTTCACATGCTCCAAAAGCCTGGGGTCGTGGGTGGAGAAGAGAAAGGTCACCCCCTGCTCCCGGTTCAGGGCCTTCATGCGCTCAATCAACGCCAGGCCGTTTTTGGAATCCAGGTTGGCCGTGGGCTCGTCGGCCAAGATAAGGAGGGGCTCGGCGGCCAAGGCCCGGGCCACCGCCACCCGCTGCTCCCCTCCCGAAAGCTGGCGGGGAAAGCGGCCCGCCTTCTCCTTCAGGCCTAAAGCTTCCAGGCCCACTTGGGAGCCGCCAGGCGGGCCCAGGCTCTCCACCACCGCAAACTCCCTCAGCCTCTCCCCCGCGCTCACTATGGACGGTGCTCGCCACCGCGGCGGGTTCTGCCTGGGTTCTGTAGAGGTGGCATGTGCATTACTTCACGATTACCATAGCTTGTGCTAGTCTTCTCCTCTCCCCGACCCACCCCTAAAGCTCCGCCAGGTCCACCCGCTCCAAAACCGGCAAGGCCCTAAGCGCCTCCAACACCTCCAAAGCGGGTTTCTGGTCCACGGTGAGGACAAAAAGGGCCCTTCCCCCCGGCACGTCCCGGCCCAGCTGCATCCCGGCGATGTTCACCCCCGCCTCCCCCAAAAGGGTTCCCACCTGGCCTACCACCCCGGGCCGGTCGTAGTTCACGCAGACCAGCATGTACCCCTCGGGTACCACCTCGAGGGCATAGTCATCTATACCCACCAACCTGGGCCGGCCCGCCATCACCACCCCCCGGGCCCGGCGCTCCTCTTGGTCTGTGGAGAGGCGCACCTCCAAAAGCCTCGTGTACTCTCCCGCCTGCTCCTCCTTGCGGGTGATGAGGCGGATGCCCCGGTCCTTAAGAAGGGGCCTTGCGGAAACCAGGTTCACCATCTCCTCCCCCAAGACCCGGGACAAGAACCCCTTGGCCACGGCGCTGGCGATGGGTTCGGGGTCCTTCTCAAACTGGCCCAGGAAGCTCACCTCTAGGACCTGGGGCCGGCCCCGGGTGATCTGGGCGAGGAGCTTGCCCAGGGCCTCCCCCAGGGGTAGAAAGCCCCTTAGGACCTGGAGGGCCTCGGGGTCAAACCCCGTGTTCAAGGCGTAGGAAAGATCCCCCTCCAGGGTGCGCACCACCCGTTCCAAGACCGCCTCCCCCACCCGGTCCTGGGCTTCTATGGTGTTGGCCCCCAGATGGGCGGTGAGGACCACCTGGGGATGCTTTAAGAGGGGGTGGTCCTTGGGGGGAGGCTCCTCCGCAAACACGTCCAAACCGGCGGCGAAGAGGTGGCCCTCCTCCAAAACCTCCAACAGGGCCTTCTCGTCCACGATCCCTCCCCGGGCGGCGTTCACCACCACCGCATTCCGGGGCAGGAGGTAAAGCTCCCGCCGGCCGATCATCCCCCGGGTTTCCTCGGTGAGGGGCGCGTGGATGGTGAGGAAGTGGCTTTGGCGGAGGAGGTCGGCAAGGTCCTCAAGGAGTTCCACCCCCAGGCTTTCCGCCCGGGTGCGGGGGATATAGGGATCGTAGGCCAAAACCCGCATCTCAAAGCCCTTGGCGAAGCGGGCCACCTGGCCTCCAATCCGCCCCAGGCCGATGATGCCCAGGGTCTTGCCCTTGAGCTCCAGGCCCAAAAACTTCCGGTCCCACTCCCCGGCGCGGATCTTGCGGTCGGAAAGGGCAATGCCCCGGGCCGCCGCCAGGAGGAGGCCAAAGGCCAGCTCCGCCGCCGAGCGGGTGTTGGCCTCGGGGACGTTCACCACCAGGATGCCCAGGCGGCTTGCCGCCTCGAGGTCCACGTTATCCACCCCCACCCCGCCCCGGCCCACCACCTTGAGCCGCTTGCCCCGTTTCAGGAGCTCGGCGTCCACCCGGGTACGGCTGCGGGTGATGAGGGCATCGTAGGCGGGGATGATCTCCAGAAGCTCCTCCCGCCCAATCCCTGGACGATAGTCCAAGAGCACTCCCGGGTACTTCGTATCCCCAAGCCGCATGTCGTCGGAAACCAGAACCCGCCACATATACCCTTGACCCTAGCAGAAACCCACCGCTAGAGCAATAATCCCCCTGCATCCCAGGGCCCACCCGTGGTATCCTGTCCAGGACCAAGAGGAGGAGGTATGAAGGTAGCCCTGGTAACCGACTCCACCGCCGACCTACCCAAGCCCCTACGGGAGGGCCTGGGGGTGCGGGTGGTGCCCCTTTACGTGAACCTGGGAGGGCGCATCTATAAGGACTGGGAGGAGATCTCTCCCGCGGAGATCTTCCAAAAGGTCCGGGAAGGTACCGCCTTTCCCACCACCAGCCAGCCTTCCCCCGAGGACTTCCAGCGCACCTACCAGGAAGCCCTGATGGCGGCCGACCACGTGCTTTCCATCCACATCTCCGCCAAGCTTTCGGGCACGGTCCAGTCGGCGACGCTGGCGGCGCAAGACTTTCCCGGCCGCATCACCGTCTTTGATAGCCAAGCCGCCTCCTTGGGGATCGGCATGATGGTGCTCCGGGCCCACGAGCTACTTTCCCAAGGCCACACCCTGGAGGAGGTGCTTTCGGAGCTAGACCGCATCCGCAAGGACCACTTCGTGCGCTTCAGCGTGGCCACCTTGGAGTTTTTGAAGCGGGGAGGCCGCATCGGCGGGGCCCAGGCTTTCTTGGGCACTCTTCTGGGCATCAAGCCGATTCTGACCCTCAAAGAGGGCCGGGTGGAACCAGCAGGCCGGGCCCGGGGGGAAAGGAAGGCCCGGGAGGAGATCCTTAGGGACTTCCAAACCTGGGCCCAGGGAAGGAAGCGCATCCGAGCCTTCTTCCTCTTTAGTGCCGAGGAGAACGCGGTCACGGAGCTAAAGGAGATGGTCCTTTCCTCAGGCCTTCCCGTGGAGGAGGCCCTGGTGAGCGAACTAGGGGCGGTGATCGCCAGCCACACCGGCCCCGGCACCTACGGGTTTTATGCCTACAGCCTCTAACGTGGCCTTCGTGGCCGACTCCACCCTGGGCCTAAGCCCCGAGGAAGCCCTGAGCCGGGGCATCCATGTGGTGCCCCAGCAGGTGATCTGGAAGGATAAAACCTTCCGCGACCAGCTGGAGATCACGGACGAGGAGGTTCTGGACCTCTTGCGGCAAGGCGAGCGGCTTTCCACCAGCCAAGTGGCCCCCGAGGACCTGCGCACCACCTACAAAACCCTTTTGCAAAGCCACGAACGGGTGCTCTCGGTCCATGTTTCCGGGCACCTTTCCGGCACCGTGGCCACCGCCATAGCGGTGGCCCGGGAGTTTGGGGAACGGGTCAAGGTGCTGGACTCCTGGTCCTTGAACGGAGGGCTCTTTTTGCTCCTGGAGGAGGCCAGGAGGCTTTTGGGAAAGGGCGTGGCCTGGGAACGCCTCGAGGAAACCCTGGCCCCCTACCGGGAAAGGCTTCGGGGCTATGTCCTTCCCCAGACCCTCACCTATCTGCACCGCTCGGGGCGCATATCGGGCCTGCAAAGGTTCGTGGGGGGGCTTCTGCAAATCCTGCCGGTCCTCGAGGTAAAGGGAGGCCGGGTCTTCCCGGCCTCCCGGGTGCGGGGGTTCAAAGAAGGGCTTCGCAAGGTGGCCGAGCTTTTCCGCCGGGATTTTCCCGAGGGGGGGCTTACCTACCTGGCCCATGCGGGCAACCCCGAAGGGGCCAAAGCCTTGGGCCAGGTCCTGAAGGCAGAAGGGGTGGAGGTCTTGGGTACGTTAAAGGCGGGGGCGGCGGTGAGCGTCCACGCTGGCCCTGGCACCGTGGCCCTCTTCGCCGGGCCCAGGCGTTAGGGGGGTAAGAGCATGCGGGCGGTCATCCAACGGGTCACGGAAGCCTTTGTGGAGGTGGATGGCGAAGAGGTGGGGAGGATCGGGCTAGGGCTCCTGGTCCTCCTGGGGGTGGGGCAGGGGGACACCGTGGAAGACGCCTACTACCTGGCCCGCAAGATTGTAAACTTGCGCATCTTCCCGGATGAGGCGGGCAAGATGAATCTTTCCCTGAAGGAGGTGGAGGGTGAGGTTCTTTTGGTGAGCCAGTTCACCCTCTACGCCGAAACCCGCAAGGGCAACCGCCCCTCCTTCGTCAAGGCCGCACCCCCAGACGTGGGAAGAAGGCTCTATGAAGCCGCCATAGAAGCCTTTTTGGAACAGGGGGTACACGTGGAAACCGGCGTCTATGGGGCCCACATGCGGGTACACCTGGTGAACGATGGACCCGTGACCCTTATCCTGGACTCCGAGGCCAGGCCTGAAAAGCTCAGGCCCCGTTGATGGCCTGGGGCATTCCAAAAAAGTACCCCTGGGCATACCGACAACCTAAACGGAGCAACCATTCCCGCTGCTCCTCGGTCTCCACTCCTTCGGCCACCAGGGAGAGCCTTAACTCATGGGCTAGGCCCAAGGAGGACCGTACCACGGCATGGGCCTTGGGGTCTTTCCCGAGTCCGGCTACAAAGACCCGGTCTATCTTGACCATGTCAAAAGGATGGTGAACCAGCGTGTGGAGAGAAGCGTACCCCTGGCCAAAGTCATCCAGAACCAGCGCAAACCCCATCTCCTTAAGGCTCTGCAGTATCCCTTCCACCCCTTGGGCTAGGGCGTATTCGGTGATCTCAAACCGCACACCTTTGCCCTGGAGGCGGGAGGCCACCTCCAACAACCGGGGGTCGCCCAGGGTCTTTGGAGAAAGGTTCACGTGCCAAACGTGCTTGTTGGGCAACCTTCCCACCAGGCGGAGCACGTAAAGGTCTAGCTCCCGTATTAACCCCGTTTCCTCGGCCAAGGGGATAAAGGCCCCCGCAGGCCAAAAGCCATCCTCCCGAGGCCAGCGGACGAGCACCTCAATGGCTACGGGCTCGAGGGTAGAGAGGTCCACAATGGGCTGGCCGAAAAGCACTAAACGCTCCTCCCTTAGGGCCTCCTCCAGGGCTGCCATCCGGTCCATCCGCTCCAGATAAGCGGTTTCCAGCTCTGGGTTAAAGTAGGCGATACCCCGCCCCTTCTTGGCCTGGCGCAAAGCTAGATCCGCCCGGCGCAGAAGCTCGCCCAGCTCCCGCCCATCCTCCGGGTAGACCGCCACCCCCAGTGAAACCCCCCTTGCCTCCTTGGCAAGAGGGCCCGGAAGTGAAGCCTGGAAGACCCTATTGAGCTCCTGGTAAAAGCCAAATACCTGCTCAGGCCCCCAGGGGAGTATGAAGAGGAACTCATCGTCGCCCAAACGGTAAAGCCGCCCTCCCCGAGGCAGAAGGCCTTGCCAGGCCCGAACCGCAGCTACCAAAAGTGCATCCCCTTCAGCCCGGCCATACCTGCGATTGACATCCCCAAACTTATCCAGGGCCGCCAGCGCTAGACTGAAAACTTCACCCTCCCCCCTCCATTCCTCTTCCAAAAGCGCCCGGTTGGGCAGGCCGGTGAGGGGATCGTGGTACCGGAGGTACCGGGCCTGCACCTGGGCCCGCTCCCAGGAGAAAACCATCTCCAGCCAGTGGGCCAGAAAACGGAAGGCCTCCATGGTTTCCTCGGGGAAATACCCATGAAAGGCATCTAAATACAGCACCCCTTTGGCTTCCCCATTCACCTCCAGCCTGGCGTACAGGGTTTCCTTTATCTCGGCAAGCCGGCCCTTCTCCACAAGAAGGCTAGCGGTCTCCGAAGCCAGGCTTTGGACAAACTCCCGTAGCTCCTCCCCCGAAACCCGGCCTATGGAGGCCGGGGCCCTTAAGGCATAAACCTCCTGGGAAGCGAAGGCCACCTCTCGCAAGGCCGGGTCATGCCCCGATAGGGCCACGCATGAGAACTTCCCATCTTGATTGCGCAGAAGGAGGCTCCCCGCTTCCGCACCTGGAATGACCATCAAAACCTCATCCAGGAGATACTGGAAGAGGGAACGGCCCATCCCCTCTTGCAGGAAGCGTTCCAACATGCGGATGAGGGCCCGCTGCATCCCGTGGAGGATCCACTCCTGGGTTACGTTCCGCCCCGTGGAGGCGTAGGCCACCAGTTGACCCCTTGGGTTTGGCAAGGGGGTCAGGATCTTATCCTCCACCAATAAGCGGCCATCCTTGCGGCGGTTAAAGAACACGCTACGGAACACCTGGCCCTTCTCCAAAGTGTCCCAAAGGTGCCGGTAGAAGGCCTCTGGGTGCAATCCGGACTTGAAAAGCCTCGGGGTCTGCCCGAGAACCTCCCCGGGCTCGTATCCGGTCTGGGCAAAGAGGGCAGGGTTGGCATAGGTGATATGCCCTTCCAAGTCCGTGATGAAGACCGACTCAGGAACCTGCTCCACCAGCTGGACCAGAAGGTGGGCTTGGGCTTGCGAGCGCAACCGCTCCAGGTTTTTCCCCGCTAGGCTGGCCAGGTCCCGAAGGATCGCCACCTCTTCCTGGTCAAAGGCATCGGGTTCAGAAGCGTAGATGTTGAGCGCGCCGAAGACCCTTTCCCCAATCCGCAGGGGAAAGGCTGCACTGGAGGCGAAGCCGAAGCTTTGCGCCCGCAAACGCCAAGGGCCGTAGTTGGGGTCCTGACCCACATCCCTCACCACCTGGGGTTCCCCTAGGCGGATGGCCCTTCCCGTGGGGCCTTGCCCCTCCGGGGTCTCATCGTGGCGCACCAGTAGCCCTTCCAGGTACCCCACCGCCCCATCTCTTTCCAGCGGACGCACCCTACCATATGGCAAAGCCTCCCCCACCCAGGCTAGGACATACCCTTCCTCCACCACCAAGGCGCAGAGGCGCTTGAGGTACTCGGCCTCATCCTGGGCCTCGAGGCTCAGCAGGGTGGCTCGGTGAAGGATCCTGGCCGCCCTTTCCGCTCGCTCCTTCAGCACCGCCAGGGCCAATAGGCCCGCAGCCGTTTCCAGCTGGGCGCGGCCTTCCTCCGTGACACGAGCACCCGGCTCGAGGTACAGGTTCAATATCCCCAGAATCCGTTCCCCAACCTTAAGGGGAAGAATGGCATGACCGTGAGAGGGCATTCCCGGATAGCCAATCTCGTGAGCCTCGTCCACCCCCTGGGACCAAAGAGCCTCTCCACATTATGCCCAATTAGCTCCCACTATAGCTCTATCTGAAGCCAATTATACGCATCAATGTAAAACCTGCCCCTCTCACTGTGAGTTTACATCGATCCCCACAGTTGCCAGCGTAACTTTCCCCCTTGCAGAAACTTTTCCGGGCAGGGGGGTTTAGACAGGTGGCTCAGGTTGACTCAAAAGAAGGTATTTTTCCGATCCTCATCGTCTGAGTCAACCGTTGAGTTAACCTTTTTCTTTAAAAGAGAGAGAGAGAGAAATGCTCGTTGACACCGGCACAAAACCTTGAGTCAACCCTTGTGCCGACCCCCCCTTTTTTGAGTCAACCTCCCCTGAGTCGGTAACTTTGTTGGCACAGGGGTTAACTCAGGGGTTGACTCACAGGAAGAAGGCTCCAGGAGCGATCTGAGTTAACCCGTTCCCCATGAGTTGACCTCCTGGCAACTTGGGGGGGAGGAAAAGTTCCCGGATTTTTTCCCCGAGGAGAAGGTGAGTGCATCTTGACATGGCCCCTCGATGGTGTTAACTTACTACTGAAATGACCCTGAGCTTTCTGGCCAGCCTAACTGCGAAGCGCCAGGAAACCCTGAAGGCCTTTCTGGTCTTCCTGGCCAGGGAAGGGCGCTTCCCTACTGGACAGGAGCTGGCCGGAACCATGGGGATCAACCCCGACTCCGTCTGGTATAGGCTCCGGGCCCTTTCACGGGAAGGCCTTGTTTCCCGGAAAGGGGGGGTTTACACCCTGACGGAGAAGGGGCTGGCCACCGTGCAGGCTTTGGGGTCCAGTGTGTGGAAGGACGACGAGGAGGTTCAAAAGGCCCTGAGGCTTCTAGGATATGGAGGTGCCGCTGAGGATAAACGCTGAAGAAGCCGGGAGGCCCCCTATCCCATCCCGGCTTCCCTCCCCGATAAAAGGGGGGTGCAGGTTCAAATACGCCCCTGCCAGCGTCATTATCCTCCGGGCGGCGCAAAACCGCAAGGGGGAACATGGGAATTCCGAAAAAACCGGCTGTTTTACCGCAAGGCGATCCCATCGAAGCCATCGCCCAGGAGATCGTAAAGGCAGATAAGGGTGGCCGTGCTTACGCCAGCCATTTCCGCCGCCTTGCCCTGATAAAGGACTTCGCTTCGAGGGCGGAGCTGGTGGCCTGGCTTGCCGGCCTCTCCGACGAGGAGATCGACTCCCTGGCCAAGCGGTTGCAGGAGGTGGAGGGAAGGCCTCGGCCCCACTTCACCGCCGCCATGAAGCTGGCCCGATCCCTGGCCCAGAGGGAAGCGGAGGAGGCCTCCATGCCTGCCGAGTTCCCTGAGGCCCTCCGCTGGGCCATGTCCCGGGCTGGGATGGGCGTGAACAAGCTGGCAAGGGAGGTTGGCCTGAGACACTAACCCCCTTCCTGTCAAGTACTCCACCCATCCCATACCCCCCGCAC
>NZ_JAKTNR010000016.1 GCF_022760855.1 Thermus albus | reverse complement strand
TCGTGAGGGTGGGCGGACCGTGGGCGCCGGCGTGGTCACCAAGATCCTGGAGTAATCATAGGGGCGGATAGCCGCCTCTTTGGGGAAAGGGGGTGAACCATGGCCAGCGAAGTCCGCATCAAAATCCTCCTGGAGTGCACCGAGTGCAAGCGCCGCAACTACGCCACCGAGAAGAACAAGCGCAACACCACCGCCAAGCTGGAGCTAAAGAAATACTGCCCCTGGTGCGATAGGCACACGGTGCACAAGGAAGTGAAGGTCTGATGTTTACCCGGATTGTTCGCTACTTCCAGGAGGCCCGGGCCGAGCTTGCCCGGGTCACCTGGCCCACGCGGGAGCAGATCGTGGAGGGTACCCAGGCCATTCTCATCTTTACCTTGGTGGCCATGGTGGTCTTGGGGCTTTACGATCTGGTCTTCCGCTTCTTGGTAGGACTCTTGCGATGAGCATTGAATGGTACGCGGTCCACACCTACGTGGGGCAGGAGGAAAAGGCCAAGGCCAACCTGGAGAAGCGGGTCAAGGCCTTCCGTATGGAGGACAAGATCTTCCAGGTGCTGATCCCCACGGAGGAGGTGGTGGAGCTCCGCGAGGGGGGTAAAAAGGAGATCGTCAAGAAAAAGCTCTTTCCTGGGTACCTGTTCGTGCAGATGGACCTGGGGGACGAGGAGGAGCCCAACGAGGCCTGGGAGGTGGTGCGGGGCACCCCGGGGATCACGGGTTTTGTGGGCGCAGGCCACAGGCCGGTCCCCCTTTCCCCGGACGAGGTGCGGCACATCCTGGAGGTGTCGGGGCTTTTGGGCAAAAAGGAGGCCCCCAAGGCCCAGGTGGCCTTCCGGGAAGGGGATCAGGTGCGGGTGGTTTCCGGCCCCTTTGCGGACTTTACTGGCACCGTGACCGAGATCAACCCGGAAAAGGGGAAGGTCAAGGTCATGGTGACCATCTTTGGCCGCGAGACCCCGGTGGAGCTGGATTTTTCCCAGGTGGTCAAGGCTTAGGAGGCGTTTGCACCCCCAACTTGGGGGGAGCCTAGGAGGGAAAAATGAAGAAGGTTGTTGCGGTAGTGAAGCTTCAGTTGCCCGCGGGTAAGGCCACGCCTGCACCCCCGGTGGGTCCGGCTTTGGGCCAGCACGGGGCCAACATCATGGAGTTCGTGAAGGCCTTCAATGCGGCCACGGCCAACATGGGGGACGCCATTGTCCCGGTGGAGATCACCATCTACGCTGACCGGTCCTTTACCTTCATCACCAAGACCCCGCCCGCCAGCTACCTGATCCGCAAGGCGGCGGGACTGGAGAAGGGGGCCCATAAACCGGGTCGGGAAAAGGTGGGCCGCATCACCTGGCAGCAGGTCCTGGAGATCGCCAAGCAAAAGATGCCCGACATGAACACCACCGACCTCGAGGCCGCCGCCCGGATGATCGCGGGAGCCGCCCGTTCCATGGGGGTGGAGGTGGTGGGTGCCCCGGAGGTGAAGGATGACTAAGCACGGCAAGCGCTACCGGGCCCTTTTGGAAAAGGTGGATCCCGCCAAGGTCTACACCATTGACGAGGCTGCCCGGCTTTTAAAGGAGCTGGCCACGGCCAAGTTTGACGAGACCGTGGAGGTCCACGCCAAGCTGGGCATTGACCCCCGCAAGTCCGACCAGAACGTGCGGGGCACGGTTTCCCTGCCCCACGGCCTGGGCAAGCAGGTGCGGGTGTTGGCCATCGCCAAGGGCGAGAAGATCAAGGAGGCCGAGGAGGCCGGGGCCGACTACGTGGGGGGGGAGGAGATCATCCAGAAGATCCTGGATGGCTGGCTGGACTTTGACGCCGTGGTGGCCACCCCGGACGTGATGGGGGCCGTGGGCTCCAAGCTGGGCCGCATCCTGGGCCCAAGGGGGCTCTTGCCCAACCCTAAGGCCGGTACCGTGGGCTTCAACATCGGGGAGATCATCAAGGAGATCAAGGCGGGCCGCATTGAGTTCCGCAACGACAAGACCGGGGCCATCCATGCCCCCGTGGGCAAGGTGAGCTTCCCCCCGGAGAAGATCGCCGAGAACATCCGGGCCTTCATCAAGGCCCTCGAGGCCAGCAAGCCCGAGGCGGCCAAGGGCACCTTCTTGCGCTCCGTCTACGTGACCACCACCATGGGGCCCAGCATCCGCATCAACCCCCATTCCTAAACCCCCTGGGAAGGGGCCTGGCTTGACGCCAAGTCCCTTCCCTTTTAAACTCCTCTATGGCACCCCGGGCGCTAGGGCGCCCAGGCCAAAGACAGCGGGGGGCTTGAGGCCTTAAACATCCCGCCGAGGCGCTTGCAGGGGGAGCGTTTCTCGGAAATCCCCAAAAGTCGGCTGGGGTTCCCCTGCCCCAAAGGGAGGAAGGCGTGCCCAATAAGCGCAACGTTGAGCTTCTAGCTGCCCTCAAGGAAAACCTTGAGCGGGCCCATGGCTCCTTCTTCCTGGTGAACTACCAGGGGCTTTCCGCCAAGGAAACCCACGCCCTGCGCCAGGCCCTGAAGGAGAAGGGGGCCAGGCTCTTCGTGGCCAAGAACACCCTGATCCGCATCGCCCTTAGGGAGCTGGGCCTGCCCGAGCTGGATGGGCTAATGGGCCCCAGCGCCGTGGTCTTTTACCAGGACCCGGTGGCGGCGGCCAAGGCCCTTTCGGAGTTCGCCAAGAAGAACCCCAAGGGCATTCCCGAGGCCAAGGGCGGGCTTTTGCAGGGCCAGGTGCTTTTGGCCAAGGATGTGGTGGCCCTGGCGGAGCTTCCCACCATGGACGAGCTCAGGGCGGAGCTTGTGGGCGTGTTGCAGGCGCCCATGGCGGAGCTATTGGGTGTCCTGGGCGGTGTGGCCCGCGAGCTGGTAGGCATCTTGGAAGCGTACGCGGACAAAAAGGCGGCGTAGGAGGTAGAAGATGGCGTTGGACATCGAGAGGATCAAGGAAGAGCTTTCCCAGGCTACGGTTTTGGAACTGAAGCAGCTCATTGACGTGCTGAAGGAGACCTGGGGCGTGACCGCGGCGGCCCCGGTGGCGGTGGCCGCGGCCCCTGCGGCAGCCCAAGCGGCGGCTCCCGTGGAGGAGAAGACCGAGTTTGACGTGATCCTCAAGGACGCCGGGGCCAAGAAACTGGAGGTCATCAAGGAGGTTCGCGCCATCACCGGCCTGGGCCTTAAGGAGGCCAAGGACCTGGCGGAGAAGGGGGGCCCCATCAAGGAGGGCATTCCCAAGGCCGAGGCCGAGGAGATCAAGAAGAAGCTGGAGGCCGTGGGCGCGGTGGTGGAGCTGAAGTAGCCCCCGTCCCACGGGGTGCCCCCCGGACCCCTTGGGGTCCGGGGTTTTGTGTGGAGGCCTCAAGTGGGGCCAAGGTTCAGGGGTAGCATGGGACCATGGCGGATCTTCCCCGGGTGGTGGTGGGGTTAACGGGGGCCAGCGGCATGCCCTATGCCCTGGACCTATTGCAAGCCTTGCAGGGCCTCGCCGAGGTGCACCTGGTCTTAAGCCAGGGAGCCAAGCGGGTCTTGTGGGAGGAGATGGGCCTAGGCCCGAAGGACCTCTACCCCTTGGCCAGCTGGGTGTACAAGGACGGCGACCTTGGTGCTCCCATTGCCTCGGGGTCCTTCCCCACCCGGGGAATGGTGGTGGTACCCTGCTCGGCCAGCACCCTGGCCAAAATCGCCCTGGGGCTGGCGGATACCCTCCTCACCCGAGCCGCCTACGTGCACCTGAAGGAGCGGCGCCCCCTGATCCTGGTGCCCCGGGAGGCTCCTTTACCCCTTCCCACCCTGAAGGCCATGGTGCAGGCGGCGGAGGCGGGGGCGGTCATCCTCCCAGCAAGCCCGGGCTTTTATCACCGGCCCAAGGAGATCTCCGACCTCCTGGGTTTCGTCACCCAGCGCATCCTGGACCACCTGGGCTTGAAGGCCCAGCGGGCTCCCCGTTGGGGGGAGGGTTAAGCATCTGGGCTAAAAGGGGCTTCTGCCCTTAGTGTGACGTTTTTTTGCCGACATGCAGTGTTACGATAGGGAAGATGACCCTGACCACCGAACAAAAACTGGTGCTGGACACCGTGCGCCAGGTGGCCAAGGAGGTCCTTTACCCCTTGGCCCCGGAATACGACCGCAAGGGGGAGTACCCCTGGCCCCAGCTAAGGGCCCTGGCGGAGCTGGGTTTCTTGGGCATGACCACCCCAGAGGAGTGGGGAGGGGTGGGGTTGGACTCCGTGACCTGGGCCCTGGCCCTGGAGGAGATCGCCGCCGCGGATCCCAGCGTGGCCGTGGTGCTCTCGGTGACCAGCGGGCTACCCCAGTACATGCTTCTCCGCTTCGGCACTGAGGCGCAAAAGCGAAAGTACCTGGTTCCTCTGGCCCGGGGGGAGTGGATCGGGGCCTTCTGCCTCACCGAGCCCCAGGCGGGCTCCGACGCCGCCAGTATCCGCACCGAGGCCAGGAGGGTGCCTGGGGGCTTCGTGCTGAACGGACTGAAAAGCTGGATCACCTCCGCGGGCCAGGCCCAGCTCTACGTGGTCATGGCCAGGAGCGAGAAGGGCATCAGCGCCTTTTTGGTGGAGAAGGGCACCCCAGGCCTTTCCTTTGGCCCCCCGGAGGCGAAGATGGGCCTCCACGCCGCCCACACCGCCGAGGTTCGCCTCGAGGAGGTCTTCGTGCCGGAGGAGAACCTCCTGGGGGAGGAGGGGAGGGGCCTGGCCTACGCCCTGGCGGGCTTGGATTCGGGCCGGATTGGGGTGGCGGCCCAGGCGGTGGGCATCGCCCGGGGGGCCTTTGAGATCGCCAAGGCCTATGCCGACGAAAGGGAGCAGTTCGGCAAGAAACTTCGCGAGCACCAGGCCATCGCCTTCAAGATCGCCGACATGCACGTGAAGATCGTCGCCGCCCGGGCCTTGGTGCTGGAGGCCGCCAGGAAAAAGGACTCCGGGGAGCGGTTCACCCTGGAGGCCAGCGCCGCCAAGCTCTTCGCCAGCAGCGTGGCGGTGGAGGTGACCCGGGAGGCGGTGCAGGTGTTGGGGGGGTACGGCTACCACCGGGACTACCGGGTGGAGCGCTACTACCGCGACGCCAAGGTGACGGAGATCTACGAGGGCACCTCGGAGATCCAGCGCCACGTCATCGCCCGGGAGCTATACCGTTAGCCCTTCCCTTTCTCATCCTCCCGCCTTAGGGTGGAAAGGGTATGGTCCGCCGCCTCCTCTCCCTCTCCCGGCCCCTCTACTGGCTTTACGAAAAGCGCCTCCTCCAGGAGGTGAAAGGAGGCCCGGTTCCCAAGCACCTGGGCCTGATCCTGGATGGAAACCGCCGCTACGCCCGGGCCTTGGGCCTAGCCCCCGTCAAGGGGCATGAGTTTGGGGTACAAAAGGCCTACGAGGTCCTGGAGTGGTGCCTGGAGATGGGCATCCGGACGGTGACGGTCTGGGTGTTTTCCACGGATAACTTCCGCCGCCCCCCCGAGGAGGTGGAGGAGCTCATGCGCCTTTTCGTGCGGGAGGCGGAGAGGATGGCGGAGGACCACCGCATCCTGGAGAACCAGGTTAGGGTGCGCTTCATCGGGCGGCGGGAGGGGTTTTCCCCGGAGGTGCTAAGGGCCCTGGAGCGCCTCGAGGCCCAGACCCAGGCCCACCAGGGCATGGTGCTGAATATCGCCTTGGGCTACGGGGGCCGGGAGGAGATCGTGGATGCGGTGAAGCGGCTTCTCCTCGAGGCCGATAAAAAGGGCCTTTCCCCCAAGGAGATTGCCGAAGGGCTCACCCCTGAGGAGATCGCCCGCCATCTTTACACTGCGGGTCTTCCTGACCCCGACTTCATCATCCGCACCTCGGGGGAGATAAGGCTTTCGGGTTTCCTCCTCTGGCAGTCCGCCTACTCGGAGTTCTACTTTGCCGACGTGCTGTGGCCGGAGTTCCGAAAAATAGACTTCCTGAGGGCCCTGCGTAGCTACCAGGCCCGCGAAAGACGGTTTGGCCGTTGACAAAAGGGGCGGGTTTCGTATACCCTTACAGGCAAGATGCTGGCCCGTGAGAAAAAACTCGGCCGCCGGGGGGTAGGGTAGCCCCAGAGGGTTCCTTATCCCCCGGCCCGAAATCGGGCCGGTTTTCTTTTTGGGGAGGGGCGCATGCGGGAATGGAAGATTATAGATTCCACCTTAAGGGAAGGGGAGCAGTTTGAGAGGGCCAACTTTTCCACCCAGGACAAGGTGGAGATCGCCAAGGCCCTGGACGCCTTCGGCGTGGAGTACATTGAGGTGACCACCCCCATGGCCTCCCCTCAGTCCCGGAAGGACGCGGAGACTTTGGCTTCCTTAGGCCTTAAGGCCAAGGTGGTGACCCACATTCAAACCCGGATGGACGCGGCCCAGGTGGCGGTGGAAACCGGCGTGCAGGGCATAGACCTCCTCTTTGGCACCAGCAAGTACCTCAGGGCGGCCCACGGGCGGGACATTCCCCGCATCATCGAGGAGGCCCGGGAGGTGATCGGCTTCATCCGGGAGAAGGCCCCCCACGTGGAGGTGCGCTTCTCCGCCGAGGACACCTTCCGTTCCGATGAGCACGACCTTCTGGAAATCTACCAGGCCATCGCCCCCTACGTGGACCGGGTGGGCCTGGCGGACACCGTGGGCATCGCCACCCCCAGGCAGGTCTTTGCCTTGGTGCGGGAGGTGAGACGGGTGGTGGGGCCCCAGGTGGACATAGAGTTCCACGGGCACAACGACACGGGCTGCGCCATCGCCAACGCCTTTGAGGCCATAGAGGCGGGGGCCACCCATGTGGACACCACCATCCTGGGAATCGGGGAGCGGAACGGGATCACCCCTTTAGGGGGTTTTTTGGCCCGCATGTACACCCTGCAGCCCGACTATGTGCGCAGGAAGTACAAGCTGGAGATGCTGCCTGAGCTGGACCGCATGGTGGCCCGGATGGTGGGGGTGGAGATCCCCTTCAATAACTACATCACCGGGGAGACGGCCTTCAGCCACAAGGCAGGGATGCACCTCAAGGCCATATACATCAACCCCGAGTCCTACGAACCCTACCCGCCGGAGGTCTTTGGGGTGAAGCGCAAGCTCATCATCGCCTCCAAGCTCACCGGGCGGCACGCCATAAGGGCGCGGGCGGAGGAGCTGGGCCTGCACTATGGGGAAGAGGAGCTGGCCCGCATCACCCAGCACATCAAGGCTCTGGCAGACCGGGGGGAGCTGACCCTCGAGGAGCTGGACCGGATCCTGAGGGAGTGGATCACGGCATGAGGCTAGAGCTTGCGGAACTCCTCCTCGGTGAGGCCCACGTCCTTGAGAATGCCCAGAAAAGTGCCCCTTTTGAGTTCTTGCCGATGGAAGGGGACTACGGTGCGGCGGCCGTCGGGATGGATGAGGACCCGGTGGCTTCCCTTGCCGCCCACCTCCTCAAAACCCAACCGCTTCAGCTTCCGCAACACCTCTTCGGGCCTAGGCGGCATCCACCTCTACCTCTATCCATTCCTCCTCGGGTTCGGGGAGGGGCAGACCCTTGGCCTTTAGGGCTTGGAGCATGGCCTCGAGGGCTTCTTGCGCATTGCGGATGGCCTCTTCGCGGCTATCCCCATCGGAGCGCACCCCGTATACGGAAGGCACCTCGGCCAGCCATACCCCGGGTTCATTTGGGTCGGGATAGACCCGGATCCAGTAGCGCTTCATGCCCTCAGTATAGGGAGGGCAGTGGAGGGCAGGCTCACCCTCGAGGAGCTGGACCGGATCCTGAGGGAGTGGATCACGGCATGAGGCTAGAGGCTGCGGAACCCCAGGCGCTGGAGCTTCCGGGCCACCTCCTCGGGCCTAGGCGGCATCTACCCCCACCTGCACCGTACGGACATCCTGGGGAAGGGGGCGGCCCATTTCCTTTAGGTGGGCCAACACCAGCTCCAAGGCTTCCTCGGGGCTGCGGCCAAAGGAATGGGCTTCGGGAATGGCGGGAAACTCGGCGATCCAGGTGCCCGGGGTTTCGGGGTCCTCATAGACGAGGGCGGTGTAGGTCATACCCTCAAGTATAGGAGGCGGGCATGGGCTTGACCTTGGCGGAAAAGATACTTTCTAGGAAGGCGGGAAGGGAGGTAAGGGCCGGGGAGCTTTTGATGGTGGAGGTGGACCAGGTGATGGTGGTGGACTCCATCGCCGGAAGCTTCTTCAAGCGCTTGGAGTACCTGGAGGCCACCCCCCGCTACCCGGAAAGGGTTTCCATCGTCATTGACCACGTGGCCCCGGCGGCCAACCTGGAGGTGGCCAAGGCCCAAAAGGAGATCCGGGAGTGGGGCAGGAGGCACGGCATCCGGGTCTTTGACGTGGGGAGGGGGGTCTGCCACCAGGTGCTCATAGAGGAGGGCCTGGCCCAGCCGGGTTGGATCGTGGTGGGGTCGGACTCCCACTCCACCACCTACGGGGCGGTGGGGGCCTTCGGCACGGGCATGGGGGCCACGGACATCGCCTTGGCCGCCGCCAGCGGCCGCACCTGGCTTAGGGTTCCGGAAAGCGTTAAGGTGACCTTCCGGGGAAGGCTTCCTAGGGGGGTTACCGCCAAGGACGCCGCCCTAGAGATGGTCCGCCTCCTCACCGCTGAGGGCGCCACCTACATGGCGGTGGAGATCCACCTGGCGGACGGGGCCGAATCCTTGGGCCGGGGAGAGCGCATGACCCTGGCCAACCTCACGGTGGAGGCCGGGGCCAAGGCGGGGCTGGTGGTGCCTTCTGGGGAGATCCCAAAGCTTTACCGGGTTCCCGACTGGCTTTATCCCGATGCCGACGCCCGGTATGTCCGGGAGGTGGAGATCGACCTCTCCGCCCTCACCCCCCGGGTCTCCGTGCCCTTTTACGTGGACAACGTGCAGGAGGTCTCCGCGGTGCGGGGCAAGAAGGTGGACCAGGTTTTCATCGGTACCTGCACCAATGGTCGCATCGAGGACCTCCGGGCCGCCGCTGAGGTGCTGAGGGGGAGGAAGGTGGCCCCTGGGGTACGCTTTTTGGTGATCCCCGCTAGCGCCCAAGTCCTGGAGGAGGCCACCCGGGATGGCACCCTCCTTACCCTTTTGCAGGCGGGGGCCACCATCGGCACCCCGGGGTGCGGCCCCTGCATGGGGCGGCACATGGGGGTCTTGGCCCCGGGGGAAGTGTGCGTTTCCACCAGCAACCGCAACTTCCGGGGGCGCATGGGGGCGCCCGACGCGGAGATCTATCTGGCAAGTCCCCGGGTGGCCGCGGCCAGCGCGGTGGCCGGGTACATCGCCACCCCGGAGGACCTGGCCCCTTTGGAGGAGGAAGCCCATGCCTAGGGTCTGGAAGTTTGGGGACCAGATCAACACCGACGACATCCTCCCCGGCAAGTACGCCCCCTTCATGGTGGGGGAGGACCGGTTTCACACCTTCGCCTTCGCCCACTTGCGGCCGGAGTTTGCCAAGGAGGTGAAGCCGGGGGACATCCTGGTCTTCGGGAGGAACGCCGGGCTTGGAAGCAGCAGGGAGTATGCCCCTGAAGCCCTGCGCAAGCTGGGCATCCGGGCGGTTATCGCCAAGAGCTACGCCCGCATCTTTTTCCGCAACCTGGTGAACCTGGGGATCGTCCCCTTTGAATCGGAGGAGGTGGTGGATGCGCTAGAGGATGGGGATCAGGTGGAGTTGGACTTGGAAGCGGGGGTCCTAATGAGGGGAGGGGAACGGTTTGCCCTTAGACCTCCACCCCCTTTTCTTTTGGAGGCCTTAAGGGAAGGGTCGCTCTTAGACTACTACAAGAAGCACGGCCGCTTCCCCGGGGAGTAGACTGGACCCATGGAGGACCTGGAGGTCACCTGCCCGGTGTGCGGCGAGGTCAGCGTGGTGCTGGCCGAGGACCTGGAAACCCTGGACGTGGGGGATGTGCTGGAGTGCGAGGCCTGCGGGGCCTTCTTGGAGGTGGTCTCCTTGGATCCCCTCGAGGTGGAGGTGACGGAAGAGGGCTTGGAGGCCTTCTTTGTGGACTGCCCCCGTTGCGGCTACACCTTTGAGGTATCCGAGGAGGACCCAGGCCAGGAGGTGGAGTGCCCCGAGTGCGGCTTCCGCTTCATCCCTGACTGGAGCGAGGTGGAAGAGGAGGATGAGGAATGGTAGCCACTTGCCCTGAATGCGGAGCAGAGATTCAGCTGGAAAACCCTGAGCTTGGGGAGCTTATCGTGTGTGAGGACTGCGGTGCGGAGCTGGAGGTGGTGGGGCTAGACCCCTTGCGCCTGGAGCCCGCTCCGGAGGAGGCAGAGGACTGGGGGGAGTGATCCCACCCTGCTTGGTGCCCTTTTGCGGACCCCAGGGCGGGGTGCGGGCCCTGGCCTCCCGATAGGGGCTTGGCCCGGCCCCGCTTTGGGGGAGGCCATCAGGGGAAGGAAGTGTAGCCATGCTGGCCATTCTTTACGACCGCATCCGCCCCGATGAGAGGATGCTTTTTGAAAGGGCCGAGGCCTTGGGCATCCCTTACAGGAAGGTCTATGCTCCGGCCTTGCGCATGGTCCTAGGGGAAAGGCCCAAGGAGCTGGAAGGGGTCACGGTGGCCCTGGAGCGGTGCGTGAGCCAGACCCGGGGCCTGGCCGTGGCCCGCTACCTCACCGCTTTGGGCATCCCGGTGGTGAACCGGCCCGAGGTGATGGAGACCTGCGGGGACAAATGGGCCACCAGCGTGGCCCTGGAGCGCCATGGCCTGCCCCAGCCCAGGACCGCCCTTCTCACCGAGGCGGAAGAGGCCCTTAGGCTCATGGAGGAATGGGGCTATCCCGTGGTGCTGAAGCCGGTGATCGGGAGCTGGGGTAGGCTTCTTGCCAAGATTACCGATCGGGAGGCCGCCGAGGCCATCCTGGAGCACAAGGAGGTCCTGGGGGGCTTTCAGCACCAGCTCCTTTACCTGCAGGAGTACGTGCGCAAGCCCGGGCGGGACATAAGGGTCTTCGTGGTGGGGAGTAGGGCCATCGCTGCCATCTACCGGAGGAGCCAGCACTGGATCACCAACACCGCCCGGGGCGGGCAGGCGGAAAACTGCCCCCTAACCCCGGAGATGGCCGAGCTTTCCGTGCGGGCGGCCCAGGCGGTGGGGGGCGGGGTGGTGGCCATAGACCTCTTTGAGTCCGAGCGGGGTCTATTGGTGAACGAGGTCAACCACACCATGGAGTTCAAGAACTCCGTGCACACCACGGGGGTGGATATCCCGGGGGAGATCCTCAGGTACGCATGGGAAGAGGCCCGAGCCTAGGGGAACGGGTGGGCCGTTTGCTGGAGGAGTGGCATGAGCGTTAAGAAGACGCTATCCATCGTAGGGGCCTCGGGGTATGCGGGGGGCGAGTTCTTGCGCCTGGCCCTTTCCCATCCCCACCTCGAGGTGAAACAGGTGACCTCGAGGCGTTTTGCCGGCGAGCCCGTGGCCTTTGTCCACCCCAACCTTAGGGGAAGAACGGGCCTCAAGTTCATCCCGCCGGAAAAGCTGGAGCCCGCGGATATCCTGGTCCTCTCCCTGCCCCACGGGGTCTTCGCCCAGGAGTTTGAGCGCTATGCCCGCCTAGCCCCTATCCTCATAGACCTTTCCGCGGACTTCCGCCTTAAGAGCCCGGACCTTTACCGGAAGTATTACGGGGAGCATCCCCGGCCCGAGCTTCTGGGCCGCTTCGTCTACGCCATCCCCGAGCTCTACCGGGACCGCCTGAGGGAGGCGGACTGGATGGCGGGGGCGGGGTGCAACGCCACTGCCACCCTGCTGGGCCTTTACCCCCTCCTTAAGGGCGGGGTGTTGAAGCCCACGCCCATCTTCGTGACCCTCCTCATCTCCACCTCGGCGGCGGGGGCCGAGCCTAGCCCGGCGAGCCACCACCCCGAGCGTTCCGGTTCCCTCCGGGTCTACAAGCCCACGGGCCACCGCCACACCGCCGAGGTGGTGGAGAACCTCCCGGGCAGGCCTGAGGTTCACCTCACCGCCATCGCCACCGACCGGGTGCGGGGCATCCTCATGACCGCCCAGGCCTTTTTGCAGGATGGCTGGAGCGAGCGGGATGTGTGGCAGGCTTACCGGGAAGCCTATGGGGGGGAGCCTTTCATCCGGCTGGTCAAGCAGAAGAAGGGCATCCACCGCTACCCGGACCCCCGCTTTGTCCAAGGCACCAACTACGCGGACATCGGCTTTGAGCTGGAGGAGGACACCGGGCGGCTGGTGGTGATGACCGCCATAGACAACCTGGTGAAGGGCACCGCCGGCCATGCCCTCCAGGCCCTCAACATCCGCCTGGGCTGGCCCGAGACCCTGGGCCTGGAGTTTCCCGGTTTGCATCCTTAGAGAAAAGAGGGGGTGCGGGGAGCTATAATCCCCCGGTTTTCAAATCGGGGATACATGGACCCCCCACGTGCCCCGAAGGAGCACATAACCTCGTGGGCGGCAGATGTGCTATCGTGGTGTACGGTGATCAGAAAGGCCTTCAAGTACCGCCTGTACCCCACCAAGCCACAGAGAAAAGACCTGGAGCGTACTCTCTATCTCTGCCGACAGCTCTACAACGCAGCCCTTCAGGAACGCAGAGAAGCTTATAGGAAGGCCCAAAAGACCATCGGTTTCTATGAACAGAAGCGGTATCTCCCGGAGATACGAGCGGAGTTACCGGAGTATGGACGTATACACTCTCAGGTCCTACAGAACGTCATAGACCGTGTGGACAAAGCCTTCCAGGGCTTCTTCCGCCGCGTGAAACAGGGCCAAACTCCCGGTTACCCCCGCTTCAAGGGGGAAAGGCGCTACGACTCCTTTACCTTCCCCCAAGCTGGGACTACCGGGATCAAGATTCAGGAGGGAGGGAAACGGGTTCTCCTCTACGGTATCGGCTCGGTGAAGGTAAAGCTTCACCGCCCACTGGAAGGCAGGATCAAGACGGCCACCGTAAAGCGGGAAGGGGACGACTGGTACATCATCTTCGTCTGTGAGGTTGAACCCAAACCCCTACCCGAAAGCCATGAGGCCATTGGCATAGACCTGGGCACCAACCCCTGCTTCCTTGTTACTTCCGAGGGGGAAAAGGTAGAGGCGCCCCGCTACTACCAAAAGGCCCAGGCCAAGCTTGCGGATGCCCAAAGGGAGCTTTCCCGAAAGAAAAGGGGTAGCAACCGCTACAAAAAGGCCACAAAACAGCTTGCCAAACTGCACCGCAAGATCGCCAATCAGAGAAAGGACTTCCACCACAAAATAGCAAGGAGGCTTGTCAACAGATATGGCACGATTGTCCACGAAGACCTGAACATCCTCGGACTGGCCCGCTCCTGCATTGCTAAGGGGGTGCAGGATGCGGGGTGGGGGCAGTTTCTCCAGATCCTCGCCTACAAAGCGGAAGAGGCTGGTAGGCGGGTCATTGAGGTAGACCCCAGACATACAAGCCAGGACTGCCCGGTGTGCGGTTACAGAGAAAAACGCCCTCTCTGGGTGCGGGAGTACACCTGTCCCCAGTGCGGCGCCCGCCAGCACCGGGATGTGGCTGCGGCCATCAATGTCCTGGCGAGGGCTCGGACGGAGCCTTCAGGGGTGAGCACTGCGCAAGCGGTCTCATCGTTCCTGAGAAGCCCCGTTCTACAAGATAGCCTTACGGCTGACCAGAACGGGGAGTCGTCACGGAGGGGTTTTTGTGATCGTGGTTAAGGTAGGGGGCGCCGAAGGCATCAACTACGAGGCCGTGGCCAAGGATGCGGCCTCCTTGTGGAAGGAGGGGGTAAGGCTTCTTTTGGTCCACGGGGGAAGTGCCGAGACCAACAAGGTGGCGGAGGCCTTGGGCCACCCGCCCCGCTTCCTTACCCATCCTGGGGGGCAGGTGAGCCGCCTTACCGACCGCAGGACCCTGGAGATCTTTGAGATGGTCTACTGCGGCCTGGTGAACAAGCGCCTGGTGGAGCTTTTGCAAAGGGAAGGGGCCAACGCCCTGGGGCTTTCCGGGCTGGATGGGAGGCTTTTAGAGGGCCGCCGGAAGACCGCGGTGAAGTACGTGGAAGACGGCAAGGTCAAGATTCACCGGGGGGACTACACGGGCACGGTGGAAAGGGTGAACCGGGCCCTTTTAGACCTCCTTTTGGGGGCTGGGTACTTGCCGGTGATCACCCCTCCCGCCATCAGCTACGAGGGGGAGGCCATCAACACCGATGGGGACCAGGTGGCGGCCCTTCTGGCCACCCTTTACGGGGCCGAGGCCTTGGTCTACCTTTCCAACGTGCCGGGCCTCCTTGCCCGTTACCCCGACGAGGCCAGCCTGGTGCGGGAGATCCCCGTGGATAGGGTGGAGGACCCCGAGTACCTCTCTTTAGCCCAGGGGCGCATGAAGCGCAAGGTGATGGGGGCGGTGGAGGCGGTGAAGGGCGGGGTGAGGCGGGTGGTGTTTGCCGATGCCCGGGTGGAAAACCCCATAAGGCGGGCCCTGGCGGGGGAAGGCACCGTGGTACGCTAGAGCCATGGCGCGGTTTGCCCTGGTCCTCCACGCCCACCTTCCTTATGTGCGCTCCCACGGGATGTGGCCCTTTGGAGAGGAAACCCTTTACGAGGCCATAGCGGAAACCTATCTGCCCTTGCTCCGGGCTTTGGAGAGGCTTAGCCAAGAAGGCGTGGAGGCCCGATTCACCTTGGGCATCACCCCTATTCTGGCGGAGCAGCTCGCCGACGCCAGGGTTAAGGAAGGGTTCTTTGCCTACGCCAAGGACCGGCTGGAGCGGGCCCAGGGGGACTACCTGCGCTACCAGGGGACGGACCTCGAGGCCAGCGCCCGCCACCAGGTGGCCTTCTTTGAACTCACCTTGGACCATTTTCACCATCTCGAGGGGGATCTCCTTTCCGCCTTCCGCAGGGCCCAGGACCGGGGCCAGGTGGAGCTCCTCACCTCCAACGCCACCCACGGCTACTCCCCCCTTTTGGGCTACGACGAGGCCCTTTGGGCCCAGATCAAGACGGGGGTGGCCACCTACCGCCGCCACTTTGCCAAGGACCCCCTGGGCTTCTGGCTTCCGGAGATGGCCTACCGGCCGAAGGGTTACTGGAAGCCCCCCGTGGAAGGGGCCCCAGAGGGTTTAAGGCCGGGGGTGGACGAGCTTCTCATGCGGGCCGGGATCCGTTACACCTTTGTGGACGCCCACCTGGTCCAGGGGGGGAAGCCCCTTTCCCCCTATGGGGAAGCCTCCTTGGGGCCCGTGGAAAGCGCGCAGGCCACCTACTACGTCCACGAGTTGGAGTCGGGCCTGAGGGTCTTGGCCCGCAACCTGGAAACCTCCCTGCAGGTCTGGAGCGCGGACTATGGCTATCCGGGGGAGGGGCTTTACCGGGAGTTCCACCGCAAGGACCCCATCTCCGGCCTCCACCACTGGCGGGTCACCCACCGCCAGGCGGACCTTTCCGCCAAGGCTCCTTATAACCCCGAGGCGGCCTTTGGCAAGGTGAAGGAGCACGCCCTCCACTTCGTGGGCCTGGTGGAGCGCCTGGGCCGGGAGCATCCGGACGGGGTTATCCTGGCTCCCTACGATGCCGAACTCTTTGGCCACTGGTGGTACGAGGGGGTGGCCTGGCTGGAGGAGGTGCTGAGGCTTCTGGCCAGGAGCGAGACCGTGCGGGCGGTCACCGCTCAGGAAGCGGTCCAGGGCAAGGCGGTGCGCACTGCCTTGCCTGAGGGGTCTTGGGGCCGGGGTGGGGACCACGGGGTGTGGCTCAACGAAGCCACCTTGGACTACTGGCGTACGGTTTACCGGGCGGAAGGGGCCATGCGGGAGGTGGTGCGCCAGGGCAACCTGTCCTCTAGGGTCCTGCAGCAGGCTATGCGGGAGCTTTTGCTCCTCGAGGCCTCGGACTGGCCCTTCCTCATGGACACGGGCCAGGCGGTGGATTACGCTAAGGAGCGCTACCAGGGGCATGCCCAGGCCTTTTTCCAGCTCCTTAAGGGGGTTTCCCCCGAGGAGCTTAAGGTTTTGGAGGAGCGGGATAACCCCTTCCCGGAGGCAGACCCCAGGCTTTACCTGGAACCCAAAGCGGCCTTCTATGGAGGTGTAAGCTAGGCCCGTGGTCCGCCACGCCATCCTTCAGTTCCGCCCGGAGAAGGCCCGGCCTAAGGAGAACCTGGCCCGCCTGAGGGAGCACCTCCAGGCCCTCCGCCCCCACACCCCTGAGGTGGTGGTCCTTCCCGAGGCGGCCCTAACCGGGTACTTCCTGCAAGGGGGGGTGAGGGAGCTGGCCCTCACCCGCCATGAGCTTTTGGAACTCCTTTCGGAGGTCCACCGGGAGGTGGGGTGGGAAGGGCTTTTGGATGTGGTGGTGGGGTTTTACGAGCGGGATGAGGGGGCCTACTACAACAGCGCCGCCTACCTGGAACTTCCCCACCGGGTGGTGCACGTGCACCGCAAGGTCTTCCTGCCCACCTACGGGGTCTTTGACGAGGAGCGTTACCTGGCCCGGGGAAGGCGGGTGGAGGCCTTCAACACCCGCTTTGGCCGGGCGGCCATCCTCATCTGCGAGGACTTCTGGCACTCCATCACCTCGGCCATCGCCGCCTTGGACGGGGCGGAGGTCATCTATGTGCCGGCGGCAAGCCCCGCCAGGGGTTTCCAGGGGGAAAGGCCCGAAAACGTGGAGCGCTGGCGCACCCTGGCCCGAGCGGTGGCGGCGGAACACGGCCTATATGTGGTGCTCTCCAGCCTGGTGGGGTTTGAGGGGGGGAAGGGAATGAGCGGGGGAAGCCTTATCGTGGGGCCGGAGGGGCGGCTTTTGGCCGAGGCCCCCCTCTTTGAGGAGGCGGCCTTGCTCGTTGACTTGGACCGGGAGCGGATTCCCCCGGTGCGCTACGATAGCCCCTTGCTTTCGGACCTCGAGGCGGCCCTGCCCCTTCTCCTCCCAGACTTGGAAAGGGTCCTAGGAAGGGAGGGGAGATGAGGCTTCTCTACGCGCCCAGGATTCAGGAGAGCCTGGAGCTGAACTGGCCTTTGGTGGCGGATTTTCTCACCCGTTTCATCCGGGAGGAGCTTTCCTGGAGGGGCTATGAGAAGGCCATCGTAGGGGTTTCGGGAGGGGTGGACTCCGCCACCACCTTGGCCCTGGCGGTGCGGGCCTTGGGCGCCGGGCGGGTCCATGCCCTTTTCCTGCCCCACAGGGACTCCAGCCCCCTTTCCCGGGAGCACGCCCACCTGGTGGCGGAGACCTTCGGGGTGGCCCTGGAGGAGGTGGACATCACTTCCATGGTGGAGGGCTACGCCGCCATGACCCCGGACCTCACCCCCCACCGCAAGGGGAACCTCATGGCCCGGGCCCGCATGATGGTCCTCTTTGACAAGTCCCAGGCCTACCGGGCCCTGCCCCTGGGAACGGGCAACAAGACGGAGAGGCTTTTCGGCTACTTCACCTGGCACGGGGACGATACCCCCCCGGTTAACCCCTTGGGGGACCTCTACAAGACCCAGGTCTGGGGCCTGGCCCGTTACTTGGGGGTGCCCCAGGCGGTGGTGGAGAAGGTGCCCACCGCCGACCTCATCCCCGGCCAGACGGACGAGGGGGATCTGGGGGTGCGCTACTTGCGGGCAGACGTCATCCTGGAGCACTACTTGAAGGGCTACCCCGACGCTTACATTGAGGCCCTGGGCTACGCTCCCGAGGAGATTCAGCGGGTCAAGGAGCGGGTGAACCGTACCCACTGGAAACGGGCCCTCCCCACGGTGGCCCTCCTTTCCTCCACCGCCATCGGGGAGTTTTACCTGAGGCCCTTGGACTACCGGCCATGACCGACCTCGAGCTCCAGGCTTACTTGGAAAGGGCCCGGACCATCGCCGTCCTTGGGGCCCACAAGGACCCTTCCCGCCCTGCCCATTACGTGCCCCGGTACCTGTGGGAGAGGGGATACCGCATCCTGCCGGTTAACCCCCGCTTCGCTGGGGAGGAGCTTTTCGGGGTGCGGGCGGTGGCCAGCCTAGGGGAGCTTTCCGAACCCGTGGAAATCCTGGACGTTTTCCGCCCGCCGGAGGCCCTTTTGAGCCACTTGCCCGAGGTCTTGGCCCTGAGGCCCGGATTGGTGTGGTGCAGTCCGGCATCCGCCACCCGGGCTTTGAAGAGGCCCTGAAGGAGGCCGGGATCCCCGTGGTGGCTGACCGGTGCCTTATGGTGGAGCACCGGAGGCTTTTGGGCACCCCCTAGGCCCATGAAAGGCCTACAGGAAGCGCTGCTTACCTGGTACCGGGAAAACCCCCGCCCCCTTCCCTGGAGGGGGGAGAAGGACCCCTACCGCATCCTGGTGGCGGAGGTGCTCCTGCAACAGACCCGTACCGAGCAGGCCATTCCCTACTACCACCGGTTTCTGGCCCGTTTCCCCAGCCTAAAGGCCTTGCGCCAAGCCCCCCTGGAGGAGGTATTGAAGGCCTGGCAGGGGGTGGGCTACTACCGCCGGGCCCTCAACCTCCACCGCCTGGCCCAGGAGGTGGAGGCCCTGCCCCAAAGCTACGCCCAGCTTCTGAAGCTCCCCGGCCTCGGCCCCTACACGGCGGCGGCGGTGGCTTTCTTGGCCTTTGGGGAAAGGGTGGCGGCGGTGGACGGGAACGTGAGGCGGGTCCTTTCCCGGCTTCTCGCCTGGGAGAACCCTTCTCCCCAGCGCCTTTGGCGCCTGGCCCAGGAGCTCATGCCCCCGGGGGAAGCCCCAGGCGAGTGGAACCAGGCCCTCATGGACCTGGGGGCCACGGTGTGCCTGCCCCGGAGGCCCCTTTGCTCCCGGTGCCCCGTGGCCGCCTTTTGCCAAGGGCGGGCGGACCCGGGGCGTTACCCGGGGGCCAGGAAGCGGAAGGTGCGGGAGGAAGCCTGGGCGGCGCTGGTCCTCTGGGGCAGGGAAGGGGTTTACCTGGAGGAGTTGGCGGGGCGGTTCCCGGGGCTTTACGGGGTGCCCCTCATGCCCCCAGAAGATCTCCCGGCAAAGGCCAAGGCCTTTGGGGTGGAGCCCCGTTTCGCCGGGGAGGTGCGGCATGCCCTTACCCACCGGAGGCTCCGGGTAAGGGTATACGTGGCCCCCTGGGAAGGACCCCCCTCAGTAGGGCTCAAGGACCCAGGGGAAAAGCCCCTACCCAAGCTCATGGAGAAGGTGCTCCGCCAGGCGCAGGCCTTCTTGGCTCATGAGGGCATACTCCCCTTCCCGCACGCAAAGGCCCACGGCGTAAAGCCCTTCTAGCCGGGTTAGGCGGAAGGTTTCCTCTTCCCATTCCTCCGGGTGGAAGGCGTGGTAGCTCACGGTGTAGCCCGGGGTTCCTGGGGCTTCCGGCACCGCCCTCTCTCGCTTTAGGAAGCGGAAGCCCAGGGCCTGAAGGTGGAGGAAGAGGTCCGGGTAGCTGGCCTCGGAAAGCCGGCCCGCCTCCTCCTCCACCTCCTGGATGCGGAGCCTGGCACCCAGGAAGCTGCCCACCGCCAAGACCACCCTCTTTGCCCGCACCAAGGGGCCTTCCCAGGTGGTGACCCCCATCACCCGCCCCTCCTCCAGGAGGAGCCCCGTGGCGGTAGCCTGGAAAAGGTGCAGGTGGGCCTGGCCTTCCAAAAGGTACTTGGCACGGGCGTGGAAGGCCCAAAGCCGTGGGTCTTCCGGGTCATAGGCCTGGGCCAAGAGGCTTCCTTCGGGGAAAGGGGGGGTGGGGGGCAAAAAGGGCATCATCACCGAGTCCAGGCTTTGGGTGAGGAGGCCCACCCGCACGCCCCCTTGTGCCAGGCGGTAGGCGGCCTCGCTTCCCGCGAAGCCCGCCCCTACGATGAGCACCTGGTACCCTTCCATGTCCGGCACCCAAGGGATGAAAAAAAGGCCCCTAAGGGCCATCCTGGCGGGCCGTGAAGGACTCGAACCTCCAACCCCCGGTTTTGGAGACCGGTGCTCTGCCAGTTGAGCTAACGGCCCCCGCCTTTCGGGATTGTAGCACACCCTTTTGCCCTGGGCCAAGGGGGCCCGAGCGTAAAATGAAAGCCATGCGGCTCCTAGCCCTGGTGGCGTTCTTGGCTTTGGCCCAGGCTGGCTTCGCCCAGCAGGGCCCACTTGGGGCTCCTTTGACGCACACCGTGGCTCTTGGGGACACCCTCTACTCCATTGCCCGCCGCTACGGCACCACGGTGGAGGAGCTCATGCGCCTGAATGGTCTGGAAAGCTTCCTGATCCAGCCCGGCCAGGTGCTGAAGCTTCCCGAAAAGGGGGAGGGAGTCCACGTGGTCGTCCCTGGGGATACCCTTTTCTCCCTGGCCCGCCGCTACGGGACCACGGTGGAGGCCCTCATGGCCTTAAACGGCCTCGCCACCTCGAGCCTCAAGGTGGGCCAGGTGCTAAGGATCCCGGCTCCCCGGGACCAGGGGGAAAAAGGGGCAGAGGGCCAACCCCAAGGGGGCTATCCGGCTGAGCCCAGGGAAAACGGCGCCCCAGCGCCAGGCCCCACCCCTGGCCCAGAAGAACCCCTTCCTTCCGAGGACTACGATCCCGAAAGTCCCCTCCTCAAGGTGGTCCTCCGTTACCTGGGCCTCCCCTACAAGTACGGGGCCAACTCCCCCGCCGCCTTGGATTGCTCCGCCTTCGTGGCCCAAGTGTATGCGGAGCTGGGCGTGGCCCTGCCCCGCACCTCCAGGGAGCAGTTCCAATCCCTCCCTCCCGCCGATGCCTTGCGGCCGGGAGACCTGGTCTTCTTTAGCTTTGGCGGCAGGGATATCGACCACGTGGGCATCTACCTGGGCCGGGGGGTTTTCGCCCATGCCAGCAGCTACGGGAGCCGGGTGGTGATTGAGAGCCTCGAGGCCCCCTTCTACCAGAAGGCCTACCGGGGTGCCCGGCGGGTGGCGCAGGAGGCCAGGAAATAGCCTTCCTAAGGCCAGTCCTTCACCTCCCCCCGGGCCTTCTTGAGGGCGGTGAGGAGGGCCTCCGCGGGGCCTCCTTCCCCGCGGAAGGCCTCGGCTTCCCGCTCCAGCCAGGCCTCCCCCTTGCGGAAGAGGACGGCCCGGGCTTCCTCTAAGGCCTCCCCCAGAAGGACGCCCAGGGAGTAGAAGGGAGTACCAGGGGGAAGGTCGGGGTCCAGGCCCTGGCGGGCGAGGGCCCGGCCATAGGCCTTTTCCCGTGCCTCCATGGTCCCCCCTTGAGCGAAGTAGCGTTTCAGCACCCTCCCCCAGTCCCCCACCCGGCTATAGGGGGCCATGGCCTGGAAGGCGGCCTCGAGGTCCTCGGGGCGGTAGGTGCGGTAGCGGTTTTCGTGCACCACCAGGCCCCTGGGCAACCTGGGCCTGGGGGGGCCTGCCTCGTCCGGCACCCCCACCGCCAGGCCCACCGCGGGGAAAACCCCTGGTGGAAGGCCCAGAAGGTCTATAAGGGCCTCCACCCCGTTCAGCACCCCCCCGATGAAGCAGACCCCATAGCCTAGGGCCTCGGCGGTGAGGGCCAGGTAGCCGGCGGCAAGCCCAGCGTCCAAAAGGGCAAAGTGGAGGGCGGTCTTAGGCCAGAAGGCCATCCTTTCCCCCCGGTGGGCGAGAAGCCTTTCCAAGCGATGGATATCTGCTAGGAAAACGAAGAACTCCGCCGCCTGGCGGATGTGCTCCTGGTTTCCGGAGAGCTGGGCCACCTTCTCCCTGAGCCCGGGGTCCGTGATCCGGAGGGCGCTATAGAGCTGGGCGCTGGCGTCGGTGGGGGCCCGTTGCAGGGCGAAAAGGAGCTTTTCCAGGTCTTCTTCTGGGATGGGCAAGGGTTTAAACCGGCGCACGCTCCGCCTTTGCGCCAGGATGGGAAGGAGGTCTAAGGACATCCTCGTGACGACTCCTCGTTCTAAAGAACGAGGCTGCAAGATACGGGCTGCGCCCGTGACCTCAGGAATGATGAGACTGCTTGCACAGGGCCCATCCCTGAAGGCTCCGGCAAGGTAGCCTTTCGGCTGACCCGAGCCCAGAAAAAACCTTGACTCCGTATCGGCAGGCGAGCGCAATGCTCAA
>NZ_JAKTNR010000015.1:364-24556 GCF_022760855.1 Thermus albus | reverse complement strand
TGCATCTCCAATAGCTCCGCCGCCACAGAGATCACGTAGACGGGACGGTCCTTGTCCATGGCCTTTAGCTCCTTCCGCTAAAGCCTCCTAACCGCTTCCATTATAAAGCAGGCACAAAGCCTAGGCGCAGGGAAGCTCGCCGCGCCGCCTCCATCACCCGGGGGGCCAGGCGGTGGGCCCCCTCCAGGGAAAGGCGGCTTGCGGGGGCGGAAAGGGAAAGGGCCGCCACCACCTCGCCGCTGGGGCCGAAGACGGGAGCCGCCACACAACGCACCCCCAGCTCCTTTTCCTCGTTGTCCAAGGCATACCCTTTCTGGCGTACGGCCTCCAGTTCCCGCCTTAGGTCCTCGAGGCGGGTAAGGGTGTAGGGGGTGTAGGGGGCCAGAGAAAGCCCCTCGGGAATCCCCCGGAAGGCCAGGAGCACCTTCCCCACCCCCGTGGCGTGCAAAGGGGCCCGGCTTCCGGGAGCGGTGAAGAGGCGCACCAGTTTGGTTCCCTCCGCCTGGTCCAGGTAGAGGACCTCCTGCCCTGCGGGCACCGCCAGGTTCACGCTCTCCCCCGTTTCCGCCGCCAGGGCCTCCATCTCCGAGCGCACCGCAAGAAGCAGGTTCTGCCTCGGATAGACCTGGCCCACGGCAAAGGCCTTGGGGCCCACCCGGTACACCCCACCCTCCTCCTCCACGAATCCGTGGCGAACCAGGGTCTGGAGAAAGCGGTAAAGGGTGCTCTTGTGGAACCCCGTCCTCCTGGCCAAGGGGGAAAGCTCCGCTTCCTTCAACTCCGCCAGGGCCTCCAAAACCTGAAGGCCCCGCTCCAGGGTCTTGGTGCCTTGGGCTCCCCTTTCCCGAGGTCTTGGCATCCTCCTTAGGGTAACCTCCCCCGGGTTGTTTTTCAACTTACAAAATAACATTTTGCTTCTTGACAAATAACCCGCCTCCCCCTTAAGCTCGGGCCACCATGAAGGGCGTGGAGATCCTTAAAGACCATCCCCTCTTAGGGGAGGTGCTCACGGAAGAGGCCTTGAGGTTCGTGGTGGCCCTGCACCGGGAGTTCAACCCCGTGCGCAAGGCCCTCCTGGAGCGCAGGAAAATCCTTTGGGAACGGTATAAGGCCGGGGAAAAGCCGGACTTTCCCGAGGAAACCGCCTTTGTGCGGGGTGGGTCCTGGCAGGTGGCGGAAGCCCCCCCGGACCTTCTGGACCGCCGGGTGGAGATCACCGGCCCCACCGACCGCAAGATGATCGTGAACGCCCTGAACTCCGGGGCCAAGGTCTTCATGGCCGACTTTGAGGACGCCCTCTCCCCCACCTGGGACAACGTGATCCAAGGGCAGAAGAACCTCTACGACGCCATCCGCCGCCAGATTGACTTTGTAAGCCCCGAGGGGAAGGAGTACAAGCTAAAGGACAAGGTGGCCACCCTGGTGGTCCGCCCTCGAGGCTGGCACCTGGTGGAGAAGCACGTTCGGGTGGATGGGGAACCCATCTCGGCAAGCCTCTTTGACTTCGGCCTCTACTTTTTCCACAACGCCCACGAACTCCTAAAGCGGGGCAGCGGCCCCTACTTCTACCTGCCCAAGCTGGAAAGCCACCTGGAGGCCCGGCTTTGGAACCAGGTCTTCAACTTCGCCCAGGATTACCTGGGGATCCCCCGGGGCACCATCCGGGCCACGGTCCTCATAGAGACCATCCTGGCGGCCTTGGAGATGGAGGAGATCCTTTACGAGCTCAAGGAGCACGCCGCCGGGCTCAACGCGGGCCGCTGGGACTACATCTTCAGCTGTATCAAGAAGTTCGCCACCACCGCCCCCATCTTCCCCGACCGGGCCCAGGTGACCATGACCGTGCCCTTCATGAAGGCCTACACCGAGCTTCTGGTGAAGTCCTGCCACCTCCACGAGGCCCACGCCATCGGGGGCATGGCCGCCTTCATCCCCAGCCGCAAGGACCCTGAGGTGAACGAGAGGGCCTTCCAGCAGGTGCGGGCCGATAAGGAGCGGGAAGCCTCCCAGGGCTTTGACGGCACCTGGGTGGCCCACCCGGACCTGGTGCCGGTGGCCATGGAGGTCTTTGACCGCCACCTGGGGGACAGGCCCCACCAGAAGCATGTGAAGCGGGAAGACGTCCAGGTAAAGGCGGAAGACCTCCTGGACTTCACCGTTCCCGGGGGCAAGGTGACGGAAGGGGGCCTGCGCAACAACATCTCCGTGGCCCTCCAGTACCTGAACCAGTGGCTTCTGGGCAACGGGGCCGCCGCCATCTACAACCTCATGGAGGACGCCGCCACCGCGGAGATCAGCAGGGCCCAGCTTTGGCAGTGGGTGCACCGGGGGGCTACCCTCGAGGACGGCCGCACGGTCACCCCCGAGCTTTATCAACAGATCAAGGAAGAGGAGCTGGCCAAGCTGGGAGGGCGGGAGGCTGGCCGCTACCGGGAAGCCGAGGAAATCCTGGACAAGCTGGTCCTCTCCGAGGTGTTCATTGAGTTCCTGACCCTGGTGGCCTACGAGTACCTGGATTGAGCCCGGGTGGCCTGGGCCAGGAAGGGGTGGGGTAGGCCCTCCGCCCCTTCCGGTAAAGTGAAGGAGGAGGTGGCAATGGGCTTTTTGGAAGAGCTTAGGGCCCTCTTCCCCCCGGGAAGGCTCCTCACCAAGGAGGCGGAGCTGGCCCCTTACGAGTCCGACGCCCTCACCGCCTACCGCAAGCGCCCCTTGGCCGTGGTGCTTCCCGAGCGGAAGGAGGAGGTGGTGGAGGCGGTGCGCCTTTGTTACCGCCATGGCGTGCCCTTCGTGGCCCGGGGAAGCGGCACCAGCCTCTCGGGAGGTTCCTTGCCCGTGGAAGGGGGCCTGGTCCTTGCCCTAAACCGCATGAACCGCATCCTCCGCCTGGACCCCAAGGCCCGCATCGCCGTGGTGGAACCCGGGGTGGTGAACCTGGAGGTTTCCCGGCGGGCAGCCCCTTTTGGCCTCTACTACGCCCCTGACCCCTCCAGCCAACCCATCTCCACCCTCGGGGGGAACGTGGCCTTCAACTCCGGCGGGGCCCACTGCCTGAAGTACGGGATGACGGCCAATCATGTGCTGGCCCTGGAGGTGGTCACCCCTAAGGGGGAGGTGGTCCACCTGGGCGGGCAAAGCCTGGAGGGCGTAGGGCCTGACCTGCACGGCTTCTTCGTGGGCACCGAGGGGCTTTTGGGGGTAGCCCTGGAGATCACCCTCAGACTCCTTCCCAAACCCGAGGCCTACCACACCCTTCTGGCCGCTTACGAGAGCCTCGAGGCCGCGGGCAACGCGGTGAGCCAGGTGATCCAAAGCGGGCTTCTCCCTGGGGCCATGGAGATCATGGACCGCTTGAGCATTGAGGCCGCCGAGGCGGCGGTGAAGGCAGGCTACCCCCAGGTGGAAGCCCTCCTCATCGTGGAACTGGAGGGCCCCAAGGAAGAGGTGGAAGAGGAAGCCAAGCTCCTGGCCCGGGTGATGGGGGAAAGCGGGGCCACCGAGGTGCGCATCGCCCAAAGTGAGGGGGAACGCCAGGCCATCTGGAAGGGGCGTAAGGCCGCCTTCAGCGCCGTGGGGAGGCTCTCCCCCGATTACATCGTCCAAGACGGCGTGGTGCCCCGAAGCCGCCTGGGAGAGGCCCTAAGGGAGATCGGCAGGCTTTCCCAGGCCTACGGCCTTAGGGTGGCCAACGTCTTCCACGCCGGGGACGGCAACCTTCACCCCTTGGTCCTCTACGACGGCAAGAAGCCGGGGGAGCTGGAGCGGGCCGAAGCCTTGGCCGGGGAGATCCTCAAGCTTTGCGTGCGCCTGGGGGGGTCCTTGACCGGGGAGCACGGCATCGGGGTGGAGAAGAAGGGGTATATGGCGGAGATGTTCGCTCCCGAAGACCTCCTGGCCATGGAACGGGTGAAGGAGGCCCTGGACCCTAAGGGCCTGGCCAACCGGGGCAAGGTGCTCCCAGGCTACGGGCAAAGCCCACATCAAGGTGGCCTGAAAACTGACCTGGGAGAGCTCTATGCCTGAGATTTTCGCCTCTTCCCTGGAAGAAGTGCGGGAAGCCGTGCGCACCCACCCCCGCCTGCGCCCCAAGGGAGGCGGGAGCAAACCGGCCCTTTCCAGCCCCCAGGAAGGGGAAACCCTCCTCAACCTCTCGGGCCTAAAGGGCATCCTGGAGTACGCCCCGGAGGAGTTCGTCTTCACCGCCTACGCCGGTACCCCCTTGAAGGAGATTGAGGCCACCTTGCGGACCCACGGCCAGTACCTGCCCTTCCACCCCCCCCTGGTAGAACAGGGGGCCACCC
This sequence comes from Thermus albus, assembly GCF_022760855.1. Lineage (NCBI taxonomy): Bacteria > Thermotogati > Deinococcota > Deinococci > Thermales > Thermaceae > Thermus > Thermus albus. Next base: position 20,258 of record NZ_JAKTNR010000015.1, on the reverse strand, counting down.
TGGGCGGCACGGTGGCGGCGGGGCTTTCTGGCCCCATGCGGGAGCGGTTTGGGGGCCTCAGGGACTTCATCCTGGGGGTGCGCTTCGTGGACGGGGAGGGAAGGGTGGTGCGGGGAGGGGGCAAGGTGGTGAAAAACGCTGCCGGCTTCCCCTTCCACCGCCTTATGGTGGGTTCCCTAGGCGCTTTTGGCGTTATGGTGGAGCTTTCCTTTAAGGTCTTCCCCTACCCCCGGGCCACCCGAACCCTGAGGGTGGGCTTTTCCAAACCGGAGGAAGCCCTGGCCGCCCTGGAGGGCCTAAGAACCCTGCCCCTGGACCTTTTGGCCTTGGACCTCGTGCCCCCGACTACCCTGGAGATGCGGATAGGGGGCTTTCCCGAGAGTTTGGGAAGAAGGCTAAAGCGGCTGCAGGACGTGCTGAAAAGGGAAGGCGAGGTGCTGGCGGAGGACGAGGCCCACTGGGAAAGGGTGCGGGACCTGGCCTTCCTCCAGGAAAGCCCCATCTGGGTAAAGGTACCCTCCCGGCTGGATCTCATCCCCACGTTGGAAAGCCTGCCCTTAGGGCCCCGGCGCTACATGGCCGGGGGAGACCTTCTCTATGCCGGTTTGGAACCCCATGGCCTAAAGGCCTTACGGGATGGGGGAATCCCCCATCTGGTCCTAAGGGGGGCTCAGGAGGTCCTTTTCCCCTCGCCGCCGGAAGCCTTCTTCGCCCCCATCAAGAGGGCCCTAGACCCCAAGGGCCGGTTTCCCTTAGGGTAGAGAACATGCAGCACCGCATCCCCGTGGAAACCTTGGGCAAGGAAGGAGAGGTGATGGCCCACGCCATAGAGGCCTGCGTCCACTGCGGCTTCTGCCTCCCCACCTGCCCCACCTACCTGGTCCTGGGAGAGGAAATGGACTCCCCTAGGGGCCGCATCTTCCTCATGAAGGAGGTCCTCGAGGGGAACCTTCCCCTGGAGGAAACCCTCCCCTATCTGGACCGGTGCTTGGCCTGCCAAGCCTGCGTCACCGCCTGCCCCAGCGGGGTCCCCTATGGGGAACTCATCGCCACGTTTCGCCTTCACACGGAGGGGAAACGCCACCGCTACCCCCTGGAGCAGGTATACCGCCAAACCCTCCTCCGCCTCCTCCCCTACCCGGAGCGCTTTCGGCCCCTAGCCCAGCTGGGAAGCCGGTTGAAACCCCTCCTCCAACCCCTCCCCCTGCCCAAGGCCTTAAAGGCCCCCATCGCCCTCCTTCCCGACCACCTGCCCAAGGAGGATCCCTACCAGGAGGTCTACCCCGCCAAGGGGGTGACGAAAGCCCGGGTGGGCCTCCTTTTGGGCTGTGCCCAGCAGGTCTTAAGGCCCTCCATCAACCGGGCCACCATCCGGGTCCTGCAGGAAAACGGGGTGGAGGTGGTGGCCGTGAGGGAGCAGGTCTGTTGCGGGGCGCTAAACCTCCACGCCGGGGACAAGGAAGGGGCCAAGGCCCTAGCCCGGCAAAACCTAAAGGCCTTCCGGAACGTGGACTACGTGGTCACCAACGCCGCCGGCTGTGGCTCGGGGATGAAGGAGTATCCCCTCCTTTTCCTGGAGGAACCGGAAGAGGAGGAGGCCCGGGCCCTGGCCGCCAAGGTGAAGGACCTCACCGTCATCCTGGAAGAGGTGGGCTTCACCCCTCCACCTCCCCCAAAGCCACCCTTGCGGGTGGCCTACCACGATGCCTGCCACCTGGCCCACGCCCAAGGGGTGCGGGAACCGCCCAGGAAGATCCTCAGGGCCTCCCAACTGGAGGTGCTGGAACCCAAGGAGTGGGAGATCTGCTGCGGCAGCGCCGGCACCTACAACCTGTTCCAGCCGGAAATCGCCGAGGTTCTGGGCCGAAGGAAAGCGGAGAACCTGAGGGCCACGGAGCCCCACCTGGTGGTAACCGGCAACATCGGCTGCCTCACCCAGATCCAGGCCTATCTGGAAAAAGGTATCCCCATCCTGCACACCGCAGAACTCCTGGAGATGCTCTATCTGGGCCAGGACCCCAGGGAAAAGGGTGCCACACTGGCCTCCTAGGCCAAGGGAGGCTGGGACGGTGAAAACCCTCCTCCTGGCCACCTTGCAAAAGGCCCTCGAGGAGGCCCACCCCTACCGCCTCACCCTTAAGGCCCTCCCCAGGGCCAAGCCCCACCTCATCCTGGCGGTGGGCAAGGGAGCCGCCTGGATGCTAAAAGCCGCCTTGGACCGCTATGGGGAAGTGCCCTACCACCTCACCCTACCCAAGGGGCAGGAGGCCTTGGGGCTAAAGGCCCTCTTCGCTGGCCATCCTCTGCCCGATGGGGAAAGCCTAAGGGCAGCCCAGGAGGTTTTGGAGCTCCTCAAGGGGCTTTCCCCCAAGGCCCGGGTTTTGGCTTTGGTCTCGGGTGGGGGAAGCGCCCTGTGGTGCCTTCCCCTGGGGATTTCCCTGGAGGAAAAACGGGCCTTGACGGAGGCCCTTCTAAAGAGCGGGGCCAGCATCGGGGAGATCAACGCCGTGCGCAAGCACCTTTCCCAGGTGAAGGGAGGAAGGCTTCTTTTGGCCACCCGGGCCCGGGTCCAGGTCCTGCTCCTTTCCGACGTCCCGGGGGACGACCCGGGGATCATCGCCTCGGGGCCCTTCCACCCCGACGCCAGCACCTACCTCGAGGCCCTGGCCATCCTGGACCGGTATGGCCTGGGCTTCCCTGAGGCCCGAAGGGTGCTGAACGAGGGGCTTACAGGCCGGCTTCCCGAGACCCTGAAGCCCCAAGATTCGGCCCTGAAGCGCCTCTCCTTCCGGATCGCCGGGCGCAACCTGGACCTCCTAAGGGCCGCCCAGAGGTTTCTACGCGGGGAAGGCCATCGGGCGGTGATCCTCTCCGACCGCTTTGGAGGGGAGGCCCGGGCCTTAGCCCGCTTCCACGCGGAGCTGGTGGACACCATCCGCACCCAGGGGCTTCCCTTCCGCAAGCCCCTTTTCCTCCTTTCCGGAGGCGAGGCCCAGGTGCACGTAAGGGGAAAGGGGCTAGGGGGCCGGAACCTGGAGTTCCTCCTTTCCCTCTATGCCCACCTCAAAGCCCCCCTCTACGCCCTGGCCGCCGACTCCGACGGGTTGGACGGGCCTTCAGGCGCCGCGGGGGCCCTCCTCATCCCAGAGGTCTGGGACCTGGGCCTGGACCCTAGGCCCTATCTGGAGGCCAACGACAGCCTGGGATTTTTCCAACGGGCGGGAACCCTCCTCAAAACCGGGCCCACCGGCACCAACCTCAACGACTTCCGCCTCCTCTTGGTAGACTGAAGGGGTAGAGTAACTCAAGAGCTGGGCCCGGTTCTAAAGGCGATCCTCAGAACCGTCCCGGCGCGAAAGGTTATCCTCTTCGGTAGCCGAGCCCGGGGTGAGGCCGGTCCGGAAAGCGACTACGACCTCTTGGTGGTGGTACCGCCAGAGTACAAGACCATGCGGGTTTGGAAGGACCTCTACGAGGCCGCCAGTAAGGCCAAGCGGGGTTTCAGTCTGGACCTTCTCCTGGCCACCGAGGAGGACCTAGAAAAAAACCAAGATGCCTGGATGACGGTGTATCCCCGTATCCTTCGGGAGGGCTTGGTACTCTATGCCGCATGATGCTTCGGACCCCCTGGTCTGGCTGGCCCGCGCTAAGAGCAACCTAGCCCGAGCCCAGCTAGGGCGGACCAGCCCCGAGGTGGTGTGGGAAGATCCCTGCTTTGATGCCCACCAAGCGGCCGAAAAAGCCCTAAAAGCCCTGCTGGTTGCCCTTGGGCGCTGGCCAGGCTTAATCCCTTTGCCGTGGCCGGGCGTTACCCAGGAGACTTACCCCAAGCCACGGAGGAAGACTGGGAGGAAGCCCTAGCCCTGTCAGAAAGGGCCGTTACCTGGGCAGAAACCCTTCTTCGCTCACGCCTGGAATCCGGCCCTACTTAGGCCAGGGCATCCTAGTAGACTGCAAGGATGGGATACCCAGAGCTAGCCCCGGCGCTAAAGGCCACCCTCCCCACCTTAGCCAAGGCCGGCGAGGGCCTCACCCCTGGCCCAGCAACTCCCCATGTCTAGCCTCTACGTCCACGTTCCCTTCTGCCCCACCCTTTGCCCCTATTGCGACTTCCACGTGGTGCGCCGGGGCCCAGGGTGGGTGGAGGCCTATTTGAAGCGCCTCCAGGAGGAAGCCGAAGAGCTGTACCAGGCGCATCCCCAACCCCTCCAAACCCTCTACCTGGGCGGGGGCACCCCGAGCTTTCTCCGGGACCGGGAACTGGTGGCCCTCTTCCAGGCCCTTCCCTGGAAGTGGCAGCCGGGCGCCGAGGTGACCCTCGAGGCCAACCCCGGAACCCTGAATCAAGAGAGGCTTCGCCTGTTAAGGGACCTCGGGGTAAACCGCCTCTCCTTAGGGGTGCAGAGTTTCCAGGATGGGGTGCTGCGGTTCCTGGGAAGGGCCCATGGGCGAAAAGGGGCCCTTAGGGCCGTGGAGATGGCCTTGGAAGGGGGCTTTAGGGTCTCCTTGGACCTCATCCTGGGCCTCCCCATGCAGGAGGTGGAGAAGGACCTCAAGGAGGCCACCCGCCTTGGGGTAGGCCACGTGTCCGCCTACACCCTTCAGGTGGAAAAAGGCACCCCCTTCGCCCTCCTGGGCCTGAAGGAGGATCCGGAAAGGGAAGCCTGGGCCATGGAGAAGGCGGAGGCCATCCTGGAAGAGGCCGGGCTTCGGCGCTACGAGGTCTCCAACTTCGCCAGACCCGGGGAGGAGGCCCGGCACAACCTGGTCTACTGGCGCGCGGGGTTTTGGCTGGCCTTGGGACCCGGCGCCACGGGCCAGTACCCAGGGCAAGACCTAAACGCCTATGCCTTCCGCCGCACCCACCCTCCCCTTCCCCGCTGGCTTTCGGGAGAGCCCCCCAAGGAAGAGGCCATCTCCCCCCTAGAGCACGCCAAGGAAAGCCTGATGCTGGGCCTACGCCTTAAGGAAGGGGTGGACGTGGAGGCCTTGGAGAGGAGAACCGGTCTTTCCCTCTGGCCAGGATTGGAGGCTGCCATCCAGGAACTGGTCCAGGAGGGCCACTTGCAGGTGGAGGGCTTCCGCCTCATTCCCACCCGCCAGGGCCTCTTCCTCCTACATCAGACGGTGCTTAGGCTATGGCAGGCCCTCGAGGGCTAGGCGAAGGCCAAGGCTTCCCGCGCCCGGTCCGCCAGGGCGAAGAACCGCTCCTTGGTGAGGGGAATCTTTCCCGTCACCAACCCTTTCCCGGGCTCATAGTGGGCGTGCAGGTGGATATGGGCCCGGGGAAGCCGGATGCCGATGCGCTTCAGCTGGGCATGCCGGGGGGAGACATCCGCCAGGAGGAAGGGCTCGCCCAGGGCGTCGGAAAGGGAAGCGGTCATGATGGTGGTGGGGAGGCCGTAGGGGCGCTCCATGCGGTAGATGAAGTCGGGGAAGTCCGCCTCCTTCTCGAACCGAACCCCCTTCTCCTTGGCATATTCCCGCATCCAGGAGAGGAGCTCCACCCAGGCCTCGTAGAGTTCCCGTTCGTGCGCGGCGCTCATGGTCCCAAGTATACCCTAGTAGAGGAACTCCCGGATGTCGTACCGGGCCACCCTTAGCCCCATCCGGCGCAAGGCTGAGGCCCAAGCGGCCAGCTCCGCCTCCACCTGAGGAAGGGGCTCCAAACCCAAGGCGGCATAAGGGGTACCCGGCTCTACCTGGAAAGGGGATAGGTAGACCACGTCCTCCTTCCCCAAGGGAAGCTGGGCCAAAAGGGCCAGGCTTTCCCGGCGGTGGGCCTCGGCATAGGCCACGCCCCCTGCCCCCACCAGGAGGATCACCCCCAGGGAAAGCCCGGCCTCCTTGAGGCTTCGCACCAGGGACAGGGCTTCTCTCGGGTGCCCGGGCTTGTTGAGGAGGGCCAAGAGGGGGGCGTGTCCCGTCTCCAGACCCACGTACACCCGCCCCAGCCCCAAGGCCTTTAGCTTTTCCCACCAAGAGGGTTCCTTCCTGATCCCGGTGAAAAGGTCCAGGAAACCCAAGATGGCCTCCTGGGGAAAGACCCGGCGCACCTCTTCCAGAAGGGGAAGAAGGGGCTCGCCTAAGGCCAGGGCATTGCCATCCCCCAGGAAAACCCCCTTCCGCAAAAGCCTTCCTTTTCCCAGTAGCTCCAACACCCGCTCCACATGCTCCCGGAAGGCCTTCGGGCTTCGTTTTTGAAAGGGGCGGTCCTGGTAAAAGGAGCAGAAGGCGCACCGGTTCCAGGTGCATCCCGTGGTGGCCTGGAGGACCACGGAGAGGTAGGCATCGGGAGGAAGGATGCTCACGGGCCAGACGTAGGCCCTCCGGTAGGGGGTGGGGTCCAGAAGCGCCTCGGGGGTCCAACGGAGGACCTCGGCCCGGCGCCCGGGGTCTTGGAGGTGGGCCTCCGCCAGCTCCAGGATCTCCGCGTAGACCTCCAGGGCCTCCCCTTCCCCCAAGCGGCGCCTTTTCCTCGCTTCCTCCCGGTAACGGAGGTGCAGGCTCCCATCCAAGGCCCGCTTGTAGGTGAGTCCCTGGCGAAAGTAGTGGTAGGGCCGCCCCTCCCGGTCAAAGGAGAGGACCCGATCCCCCAAGGAGAGCACCGTGGCCTCCGGGCGCAAAAGCTCCACCCCCTTAGGTTAAAGCCCCCCGGGGGTTAGGCCAGCGGCCCGTGCTGGGTCCAGGGTCTCACGTTAGGCGTCCATTTCGCCTCGAGGCCTTTAGAATAAGCCCCGTGGTACTTTCCGCCCTGAAGGGCCTCCTTCCCGCCCATCTCCTCTCCCGCCTCACCCCTCTGGGCGGCTTTGAAGCCCGGGTGTACACGGATGGAGACCAGGTCTACAAGGTATACCGCCCAAAGGAAGCCCATCTGGCGGCCCTCGAGGCTAGGAGGATGGCCCGGGCAGGCCTGGGGAGCTTTGTGCTGGGAGTGGCCCAGGTGGCAGGGCACGGGGTCCTCATCACCCGCCGCTTCCCGGGAGAGCCCTTTACCCCCAAGTCCTTTACCCCCAAAGCCCTGGCCGCCCTTTCCCACCTCTTCCTCTCCCTCCACCGCCTGCCCGAGCCCGGCTACGTGGAGCGCCAGGAGCTTCTGGAACGGCTTGAGCTATTCGCCGAAAGCCTCCACGAGATACCCGAAGCCCGCTCCCTGATCCAAACCCTAAAGCGGGAAGTGGGCATGGCGGCAGGCGTGGAGCGTCGTTTTTGCCACCGGGATGCCTGGGCGGGAAACCTCCTCCTCAAGGTGCCGGAGGGCCCTTTCCAGGAAGGCCCCGAGGTGCTCCTGGTGGACTGGGTCCGCTCCGGCGGCGACGATCCCGCCCGGGACCTGGCCCTCCTGAAGACGGGAAGCCTAGACCTTTTGGGAGAGGAAGCCGCCCGGAAAGTCCTCTTCCGCCTGGCGCGCTTCTACCCAAGGGAGGTACGGGAGCGACTGGCCTTTTACGTGCCTCTCACCTACCTCCACGACCTCCATTGGTTCCGCAGCAAAAGGCCCGAGGGGTTCCTGGAGGCCCTGGCAGAAAAGCTCCCCCGGGCCCTGGGCTTCTTCCAGGACTGCTTTCCCCCAAGAAAGCGGGCATGTTAGGCTTTGGGGGATGAGGATCACCCTGGTGGACCACCCCCTGGTCCAGCACAAGCTGGCCCACCTTCGCGACGGGCGCACGGGCGCCAAGGACTTCCGCGAACTGGCCGAGGAGGTATCCCTCCTCATGGCCTACGAGGCCATGAGGGACCTGGAACTCACGGAGACAGAGGTGGAAACCCCCGTGGCCCCCGCCCGGGTCAAGGTGCTTTCCGGGAAGAAGCTGGCCCTGGTGGCCATCCTGCGGGCTGGTTTGGTCATGGTGGAGGGCATCCTCAAGCTGGTGCCCCATGCCCGCGTGGGGCACATCGGCCTCTACCGGGACCCCGAGTCTCTCAAACCTGTTCAGTACTACGCCAAGCTTCCCCCCGACATCCACGAGCGCCGGGTCTTCCTCCTGGATCCCATGCTGGCCACGGGAGGTAGCGCCAGCCGGGCCCTCTCCCTCCTTAAGGAAAAGGGGGCCACGGGGATCAAGCTCATGTGCCTTATCGCCGCCCCCGAGGGCCTGGAGCGCATCGCCCAGGACCACCCGGACACCGAAGTGGTGGTGGCCGCCATAGACCAACGCCTGAACGACCACGGCTACATCGTCCCCGGCCTGGGGGATGCCGGGGACCGGATCTACGGGACCAAATGACGGAACTCCTTAGGAAAATCGGTGTGGCCGAGCCCCAAGGTACAGGCTGGATCACGGTGGTCTTTGTCTTCCTCCTGGCCCTCTTTTTCACCTGGCGCTTCCTGCCCCAGGTGCGCCGCTTCGCCCTCAAGGTGGGGTGGGCGGACCAGCCCAACGAAAGGCGCCTCAACCGGGAACCCCTGCCCAACGCCGGGGGCCTCGCGGTCTATGCGGGCGTGGTCTTGGCCTTGGTGGTGGCGGCCTTTTTAAGGCCCATCCTGGTGGAGCACGTTCTTATCCAGATCCTGGCCATCCTCCTCGGGGGGGCCTGGCTGGTGCTGGTGGGCTTCATCGATGACCAGTTCGGCCTTCCTCCCCTTTTTCGCCTCTTTGCCCAAACCCTCTCGGCCCTCCTCCTCATGGCGGTGGGGGTGCGGTTTGAAGCGGCCTTCGGCACCCCCTTGGACCCTGCCTTGGGGCTTTTCCTCACCTGGCTTTGGGTGGTGGGGATCACCAATGCCCTCAACCTCATGGATGGATTGGACGGGCTGGCAGGCGGGATCGCTTACATCAGCGCCATGAGCCTCCTCTTTGTGAGCGCCCAGTTCCCCTACTGGGCCGCAGGCACCCTGGTCTTGGCCGCCCTGGCCGGGGCCGCCTTAGGCTTTCTGCGGCACAACCTCCACCCCAGCCGCATCATCCTGGGGGATGCGGGGGCCTACTTCCTGGGCTACACCCTGGCGGCCACGGCCCTTCTCGGTAACCTGAAGCTCACCACCTTTTTTGGCCTCCTGCCCCCGGCGCTCTTCCTCCTCCTGCCCATCCTGGACACCACCCAGGTGGTGGTGCGAAGGCTTTTAAGGGGGCAGAACCCCCTTTCCACCCCCGGCAAGGACCACATCCACCACCGGCTTCTCGCCCGGGGGCTTTCGCAAAGGCGGGTGGCCTTCCTCCTCTGGGGCCTAGCCCTCCTCTTCAACCTCCTGGCCATGGCCTATCTGGGCATGCCCAAGGAGGCGATTTTGGCGAGCTTCTTGGCCACGGTCTCGGGCCTGGGCTGGGTCACCTACCGCCGCCTAAGGGCCCTGTGGAAGGGGGTGGAGTAGCATGAAGCGGGTGGTTCTGGCCTTTGGAACCCGGCCCGAGGCCACCAAGATGGCCCCCGTCTACCTGGCCCTGAAGGAGCACCCCTACATCAAACCCCTGGTCCTCCTCACCGGGCAGCACCGGGAGCAGCTACGGCAGGCCCTAGGGCTTTTCGGTATCCGGGAGGATAAAAATCTGGACGTGATGCAAGAGCGCCAGGCCTTGCCGGACCTGGCGGCCCGCATCCTGCCCCAGGCGGCCAAAGCCCTCGAGGAGATGCGGGCCGACTACGTCCTGGTCCACGGGGATACCCTCACCACCTTCGCCGTGGCCTGGGCGGCCTTTTTGGTGGGGCTTCCCGTGGGGCATGTGGAGGCGGGTCTCCGAAGCGGCAACCTCAAAGAGCCCTTCCCCGAAGAGGCCAACCGCCGCCTCACCGACGCCCTCACCGACCTGGACTTTGCCCCCACCCCCTTGGCCAAGGAGAACCTGCTGCGGGAGGGCAAGCGGGAGGAGACCATCCTGGTCACCGGACAAACGGGGGTGGATGCCGTGCTCTTGGCCGCCCGACTAGGCCAGCTTCCCCAGGGACTTCCTCCGGGGCCCTACGTGACGGTCACCATGCACCGCCGGGAGAACTGGCCCCTCCTGGGAGAGCTGGCCCGGGCCATGAGGCGAGTGGCCGAGGCCTTCCCCCACCTCACCTTCGTCTATCCCGTGCACCTGAACCCCGTGGTGCGGGAGGCGGTCTACCCCGCGCTTAAGGGGGTTAGGAACTTCCTCCTCCTAGACCCCCTGGACTACGGGCCTATGGCCGCCCTCATGCGGGAAAGCCTCCTCTTGGTCACCGACTCCGGGGGGCTCCAGGAAGAGGGGGCAGCCCTGGGGGTCCCCGTGGTGGTCCTCAGGAACGTTACAGAGCGGCCAGAGGGCCTCGAGGCGGGCATCCTAAAGCTGGCGGGAACGGACCCGGAAAGGGTGTACCAAGTGGTGGCAGGACTCCTGGCAAACCCGGAGGAGCTAGCCCATATGCGCCAGGCCAAAAACCCCTATGGAGATGGGAAAGCGGGCCTCCGGGTGGCCCAGGGGGTGGCTTGGCGGCTGGGCTTTGGCCCTAGACCGGAAGACTGGACTCCCTAGGCCAGGAGCGAAGCTGGTAAAGCCCCACCACCAAAACCGCACCCCCTAAGGCCAAGGCGGCAAGCCGCCCCCCCAGCAGCTCAAAGAGAAGGCCGGTGAGATACGCCCCCAAAGGCCCGGTTCCCAGCATCACCAGGCTGTACACCGCCATGACCCGGCCCCGGATCCGGTCGGGCACGGAAAGCTGCACCAGGGTATTGGCGTTGATGAGCACGGAGATCATGCCAAACCCCCCTAGGGCCAAGAAGAAGGGAGCCAGATACGCCAAAGGCAGGAAGAGGCCCAAATGGGCCAAGGCGAGGAAGAAAACCCCAAGGACAAGCCTTAAGGGCTTGGGCTTTCCCGTGAAGGCCATGATCAAGGCCGCCCCTAAAGCCCCAAGCCCCACGCTGGAAAGCAAGGCGCCATACCCGGCGGCGGAAAGCCCTAGGACCAGGCGGGCATAGGCGGGCACCAGGGTTTGGAAGTTCATACCCAAAAGGCTGGCAAAAAGTACCAGGACCACCACCCGGCGGACCAGGGCGTTTTCCAGGACAAACCGCACCCCCTCCTGCGCCTCCCGCCACCAACGGCCATCCCCCTCTTCTGCCTTCGGACCCGGGGCCACCCGACGAAGCACGAAAAGAAGGGGCAAGAAGGAAAGGGCATTGGCCAGGTAGGCCACCCCCACGCCGAAGAGGGCCATCAAGACCCCTGCGAGGGCCGGACCCAAAAGGCGGCTGGTGTTAAAGCCAAAGGAATTCAGGGCAATGGCCCCGGGGTAGCGTTCACGTCCCGCCAGCTCCACGGTAAAGCTTTGGCGCACCGGAAGGTCCATGGCGTTCAAGGCACCGTAGAGGAAGGCGAAAAGAAGCACATGAAGATACCGCACCTGTCCGGTAAGGATGAGGAGGGCCATGAAAAGGGCCAGAAACATCATGCCGCCCTGGGTGAAAAGGAGGAGGTTCCGCTTTGGGTAACGGTCCGCCATCACCCCCGCCGGCAGGGAAAAGAGGAGGGAAGGCAGAAACTGTAAGGCCACCACCAACCCAAGCCTTTCGGCGCTACCGGTAAGCAGGAGGACCAGCCAAGCCTGGGCCGCCGCTTGCATCCAGGTGCCCATCTGAGAGGTGAAGAGGGAGAGCCAGTAGGAACGGTAAAGGGGGTCCTTGAGGAGGGTGAGGGCCAACACCCCTTCATCCTACGACCGACTGACCGGTCATTATCAAGGCCGCCCGGGGCCAACCGCCTATACTTGAGGCATGTTCCAGCGTGGCCTAACCCTTTTCCGCGTCCTGGGCATCCCCATCCAGCTGGACCTTTCCCTCCTCCTGATCCTGCCCCTTTTGGCCTTCCTCATCGGGAGCAACCTACCCGTCTACCTGGAACTCTTCGGCCTGTCCCAGGACCCTACCCTCCTGCAACCCCCTTGGCCCTTTCTTTTAGGCTTGCTGGCGGCCTTGGGGCTATTCCTTTCGGTACTCCTCCACGAGCTTGGGCACGCCCTCACCGCCCGGCGCTTTGGCATCGGGACCAAGCGCATCACCCTCTGGCTTCTAGGAGGCGTGGCCCAGATGGAGAAGATCCCCAGGGAACCCCAGAAGGAACTCTGGATCGCCCTGGCGGGCCCAGGGGTGAGCTTCGCCCTGGCCCTTTTTTTCCGCATGGCCCGGGTAGAAACCGGGGCCTTGGGCTTTCTTACCCACTACCTGGCCCTGGTGAACCTGATGCTGGGGCTTTTCAACCTCCTCCCCGCCCTGCCCCTGGATGGGGGACGGGTCTACCGGGCGCTGTTGGCCTTTAGAAAACCCTACCTCCAGGCCACCCGGCAGGCCCTGGCCTTAAGCCAAGCGGTGGCCTGGGCCCTGGGGCTATTCGGTTTCGTGGTCTTCAATCCCTTCCTGATCCTCATCGCTTTTTTCGTGTACATGGCCTCGAGGGCCGAGGTGGAGGCCACCCTCCTGGCCCAGGCGCTAAGTGGGCTCAAGGTCAAGGACCTCATGACCCCAGAACCCTTGGTCATCCCCCCCTCCCTTCCCGTCCAGGAGGTCTTGAACCTGGCCTTGGTCCATAAGGTTTCCGGCTTCCCCGTGGTGGAGGAGGGGCGGGTTTTGGGGGTGGTGGGCCTCGAGGGGCTGGAGGGCGCCAACCCCCTGGCCCCAGTGGCCCACTACCTGAAGGAACCCCTGGTGCTTTCCCCCGAGGAGGACGCCCTCACCGCCTTAGAGCGCATGGCGGAACAGGGGTATGCCCGGGCCCTGGTGATGGAAGAGGACCGCCTTTTGGGCATCCTCAGCAAAACCGACCTCCTAAGGGCCTTCCAGGTGCGCATGCTGGGGCGTCCCTCACCTTGACAGGCGGAGGGCGGTGGGGTAGGTTAGGGGCGCAAAAGTATACGGGAGGTGACCATGAAGAGAATCCTTATCCTCATCGGCCTGGTAGTCCTAGGACTGGCGCTGGCCCAGAAACCCAAGGTGGTGATCGGCACGGGCAGCACCGGAGGGGTTTTCTTCTATTACGGTACCGCCATGGCCGACATCCTGAACAAAGCGGGGGTGGCGGAGGCCCAGCCGGTGCAGACCGGCGGCTCCTACGACAACCTCCAGCTCCTGCGGGACCGCACCTCGGGCACCACCTATTACTGCGCCCTCACCACCACCGACTCCGCCTATGTGGCCTACACCGGTGAGGAGCCCCGCTTCAAAGACCGCCCCGCCAAGAGCCAACGGGTGCTCTTTTACATGTACCCTTCCTTCATCCACCTGGTGACCACGGAAAAAACCGGCATCAAGGTGGTGCAAGACCTTAAGGGCAAGCGGGTCTCCACCGGCCAGCCGGGCTCCAGTACGGAAAACCTGGCCCTTCTGGTCCTCCAGGGGGCCGGGGTCAAGCCGGAAACCTTCGCCAAGCGGGAGCGCCTGCCGATAGCGGAAGGGGCTAAGGCCTTGGCTGAGGGCACCCTGGACGCCTTCTTCTGGGTAGGGGGCGTGCCCACCAGCTCCATCGTGGAGCTCTCCCAAACCCTGGCCCGCAAGGGGGACCGGATCTACCTGATCCCCATTGACCCCAAGAGCACCACCGCCCAGGTGGCCATGAAGAAGTTCCCGGGCTTGGTGGATCCTTACAAGGTGCCCAAAAACGTATACAACACCCGCACCGATGTGCCCGGGCTGGCCACGGGCAACATCGTGGTCTGCCCGGAAAGCCTGCCCGCGGAAGCCGGCTATGCCATCATGAAGACCATCTTTGAGAACCTGGATACCCTGCGCACCGCCGTGGCCGCCGCCAAGGACACCAGCCTCGAGGCCACCGCCAGGCTCTACGGCAAACTCCCCATCCCCTTCCACCCAGGAGCCGAGCGGTACCTGAAGGAAAAGGGCCTCATCAAGTAAGCCATGAAACCGCCCGGGTGCCCTGGAAGCTTCCAGGCCCCGGGCTTTTTTGGAGAAAACCATGGAGTTAGAACATTCCCAGAGCCCATCCACCCCCTTGGCCCGGTTCACCCGCTGGATCCTAATCCTTGGCGCTCTCTATAGCCTCTATCTAGTCCTCCACCCCTTTACCCCCTTAGCCCGGGCGGAGATACCCATCCTGGACATCGTTCAGCTCCAGCGAAGCACCCACGTCCTCTTCCTCCTTTTGGGAGGCTATCTGGTTTCCTTCTACCTTCCCCGGAAACGCACCTTTGGTTCTTGGGTTTATTTCCTTTTCACCCTAATCCCCCTTTATAACTTCCTGGTCCCCAGCGTCCCCGGGCTAAACTTGCCCTGGGAGGCTAAGGCGGTGGGCCTCCTTTACTGGACAGTGGCGGCCTTGCCCGCCCTCCTACCTGGTCTAAAGCGGCCCGCGGACCTCCTGGCCGTCCTCCTGGCCCTCTTCCCTACCCTCTACCAGCTTCGCTTCTTTGAGGAGCTGGTCTATAGGGCGGTGCTTCCCGAGCCCTGGGACATGGCCATGTCCTTCGGGCTCATCATGCTGGTCCTGGGCCTCGTCTACCGCCTTCTGGGTCCGGTGATGCCGGTTTTGGTGCTCTTCTTCTTCAGCTACAACCTCTACGCGGACCTCTTCCCCGGGGCCTTCAGGGGAAGCCGCCAAGGGATAGACCTCCTCCTGGGCAAGACCTATAACGAAACCGAGGCCGGCATCTACGGCCTCATCACCGGGGTTTCCGCCAAATATTTGGTCTACTTTACCCTCCTCTCCGGCATGATCGGGGCCCTGGGCCTGGGGAGGGTGGTGGCCAACCTGGCCTTAGCCCTGGTGGGCAAGCACCCCGCCACCCCGGGGCGGGTCACGGGATTGGCCAGCGTGTTCATGGGCATGTTCTCCGGATCGGGCGCCGCCGATACCCAGTTCGTGGCCGCCCTGACCAAACCCCTCTATGAAAGGGCCGGCTATGACCGCCTGGTGGCAGCGGGCTTGGTGGCCACCGCCGGCACCATCGCCCTCATTACCCCACCCGTTATGGGCTCCATCGCCTTCATCATGGTGGAGATCCTCCAGATCCCCTACCTGAAGGTGATCGTCATGGCCTTAGGGCCAGCCCTGCTTTACCTGACCGCTGTTTTGGCCTTCAACGAGTTCTATTCCCGCAAGGCGGGCCTGCCTCCTGTAGGCGCTGAGCTGGGCATGAGCCGGAGGGCCTACGCCCTGCGCTATAGCACCCTCTTCTTGCCCATCCTCCTCATCATCGCCATGCTCTACCTGGGCTACGAGGTGCGCACCGCTGCCAGCATGGCCCTCCTCTTCTTCATCCTCTTGACCTACCTGGACCCCACCCTGAGGCCCAAGGGGATAGCCCCCATCTTCCAAGGGCTAGCGGATGGCTTCCGTACCCTTCTTCCCATCGGCACCGCGGTGACCGCCGCCAACCTCATCTTCGCCATGATGGTGATAAGCGGCCTTCCCTCCAAGTTCAGCCAGCTTTTGCAACAGGTCTCCGGGGAAAGCCTGCTTCTCGCCACCCTCATCACCGCCATCTTCAGCCTGGTGCTGGGCATGGGGGTACCCCCCACGGCCACCTACGTGCTCACCTCGGCCCTCACCGCCCCCGCCATCATCGCCCTGGCTAAGCAAAACGGCATCCCCGACTCCGCCGCCCTCCTCGCCACCCACATGTTCCTCTTCTACTATGCGGTTCTGGCGGATGTAACCCCGCCCGTGGCCCTCTCCGCCTACGCGGCCAGCAGCGTCTTCGGCACCAATCCCCTGATCACCGGGGTCTACGCCGCCCGGGTAGCCCTTTCCAAGTACCTGGTGGGGTTTTTCTTCCTCCTCTCCTACTCGGGCACCGCGCTGCTTATCATCCCCGTTCTGGAAAACTCCTCCCCAGGGGAGGCGTGGCCCATGATTCTAGAACGCTTCCTTTCGGCGGCCGCGGGCATCGTGTACCTTTCCGCCTCCGCAGCGGGTTACACCCGAAGGCCCTTGAAGCGCTGGGAGGCCTGGGCTTTGGGCATTCTGGCCGTATTGCTCTTTGTACCCTACGGGCTTCTCAACCTGGTAGCCTTCCTCCTGGGGCTTCCCTTCTTCCGCAAGGGGTTGACGGGAGCGCGCAAAGAGGCTTAGCGTAAGACCGAAGGCAAGGAGGTGGGACGATGAAAAGAGTCCTCTTGGTCCTTTTGGCCTTGGCGGGCCTGGCCCTGGCCCAAAAACCCAAGGTGGTGGTGGCCACAGGTGGCGTGGGTGGCGTTTACTTCTACTATGGCACCACCCTAGCGGAAATCTGGAACAAAGCCGGGGTGGCCGAGGCCCAAGCCATCCAGACCGCCGCTTCCATTGACAACCTGCTCCTTTTAGAAAACCGCACCGGCGGGGGCACCTACTACTGCGCCACCGTGCTGCCGGACTCCGCCTATCTGGCCTACACCGGGCAGCACGACCGCTTCAAGGAAAAGCCCGCCAAAAGTGTCCGAATCCTCTTCGCCATGTACCCCAACTTTTTGCACATCGTCACCCGGGAAGGAACCGGCATCCGGGTGGTGCAGGACCTAAAGGGCAAGCGGGTGTCCACCGGAGCTCCGGGCTCGGGTACCGAGGTGGAGGCCCTCTTGGTCTTGCAAGCGGCAGGGCTCTCCCCCAAGGACTTCGCCAAGCAGGAACGCCTAGGAGCCCAGGAAAGCGCCAATGCCCTCTCTGAGGGCAACATTGACGCCTTCTTCTGGTCGGGGGGCCTGCCCACGGGGGCCATCACCGAGCTTGCGGCCTCCTTGGCCCGGAAGGGGCAGAGGATCCATCTGGTGCCCTTGGATCCCAAGAGCACCGTGGTCCAGACCTTCCAGAAGCGTTTCCCCGGCCTTGCCGGCCCCGGGGTGATCCCCAAGGCCATCTATGGTACCCGGGCTGACACCCCCACCCTCACCTTCTGGAACCTCTTGGTCTGTCCGCAAAGCCTGCCTGAGGAGGCTGCGTATGCCCTTACCAAAGCCACCTTTGAAAACCTGGCCACCCTGCGCCAGGCGGTGGCCGCTGCCCGGGATACCAGCCTGGAAAACGCCGTGCGCTTCCTGGGGGGAACCATCCCCTACCACGAGGGGGCCCTGCGGTACTTCCGGGAAGCCGGGGCCTTGAAGTAGGGCCGTGAAACCCGCTCCCTTCCCCACCAAGCTGGCCCAGCTCCCGAGGAGCTGGGCTTTTTGGTCGGCCCTGGTCCTCTTGGCCCTGGTGCGGGTGGTGTCGGTGGAAGAAGGGGCCAAAAGGCAGTATCTGCTCCTCACCCCCTGGGAAAAGGGGCAGGTGGAGTTCGTGAACACGGTCACGGGGAAACCCGTCCTTGTGGAGTTTCACCCGCTTTGGGCCTTCCAGGGCTTTCAGGCCTACACCGACCCGGAAACGGAAGCCTACTACACCGCCGGGGAATACCCCTGGAACCAGGCCCTGGCCAAGGAGCGGCGGAAGGTCCTGGCCTACTGCTCCGAAGTGGGCCTGGCCTTGAAGCTAGGGGACACCTGGTTCCGGGTGCAAAAGGGATGCCTGCGGCTACGCCTTCTCTGGCCCCCTTAATCCCGTGGCTAGCGGATCACCTGGGGTACCACGCGCACGGTGAAGGTGCGGCCTTGGCGGAAGACCTCGAGGCTCACCGCTTCCCCCGGCTTCTTGCTGTAAAGAACCCGCCGGAGCTGGGCGATGGAGGTTAGGGGCACCCCGTCCGCCTTGAGGAGCACATCCCCATCCACCCCTACCTGAAGGGTTTCCCCCGAGGGGAGCTGCAGGTAGGCAAAGCGGCTTGGGGCCCTAAGGCCCGCCCGGGCGGCGGGGCTATTGCGCTCCACCTCCTGCACCATGAGCCCGGAGGCGGGAAGCCCGTACTGCTGGCGTAACTTCTCGGGGTAGACGGAGAGGGGAATAAGGGAAACGCCAAGGCGGGGCCGGTTTTTGATGATCTCCTCCGCGGTCAGGGTCTTCCCCGCCTTGAGCTCGGGGAGGTACTGCTTCACCAGGTTGATGGGCAGGGCAAACCCCACGCCGGCGAACTGGGCGGCCCCAAACTGGCCCGTGGGGGTGAAGATGGCGGTGTTGATGCCGATCACCTCCCCACGGGAGTTGAGAAGGGGCCCCCCGGAGTTGCCGGGGTTGATGGCGGCATCCGTCTGGATCACCTGGGGCACCAGGCCCGACTCATCCCCGATGGCCCCGGGGTTCTCCCGGATGGCGGAGACGATCCCCTGGGTCACGGTGAACTCCAGGCCGAAGGGATTCCCCATGGCGATGGCCTTCTGCCCCACCCGGATGCGGTCGGAATCCCCAAGGACCAAAGGCACCAACCTCTCCTTGGGCGCCTCCACCTTGAGGAGGGCCACATCCAAAGGGGGGGCTGCCCCCACCAGCCGGGCCCGGTACTCATTGGGGTCGTTATGGAACTTCACCGTGATGCGGCTTGCCCCCTCCACCACGTGGTAGTTGGTGAGGATGTACCCCTCCTTGTCAATGACAAAGCCCGAACCCGCTCCTTCCTGAGGAGGCATCTGCAAGAAGGGGGCGAAGAACTCAAAGCCCGGGGGCAGCTGGACGCTTTGCGGACGGGTCACCACCCCCACGTAGACCACCCCGTCCCCGTACCTTTCCACGATCTCCACCGTATTGCGCTCGTATTCCAAAAGCCCGGGGTCAGAAGCCGGCCGAGGCTGGGGGCGCGGGTTCTGACCATGGCTTAGACCCCACCACAGCACTGCTCCCGCCATCAGGGAAAGAACCAGAAAACCCACGAAGGACCGACCGAGGTTCATGCCTCACCTCCTGGCTCTACCTTATGCGTACCCGGTTAGCCTCCGATTAGACGAAGACCACGGTTTTGTTACCGTGGACCAGGATGCGGTCTTCCAGGTGCCAGCGCACCGCCCGGGCCAAGACCGTGCGCTCCAGCTCCTGGCCAAGCCGGCGCATCTCCGCCACCGTGTGGCGGTGGGATACCCGCACCACGTCCTGCTCAATGATGGGCCCTTGGTCCAGCTCCTCGGTGACGTAGTGGGCCGTGGCCCCGATGAGCTTAACCCCCCGCTCGTGGGCCTGGCGGTAGGGGTCGGCCCCGGCAAAGGCCGGCAGGAAGGAATGGTGGATGTTGATGATGCCCATGGGGTAGCGGGCCACAAACCGGGGGGAGAGGATCTGCATGTAGCGGGCCAGGACCACAAGCTCTACCCCTTCCTCCTCGAGGAGGGCCAGGATCCTCTCCTCGGCTTCCTCCTTCCGCCCCTTTTCCACGGGCACATGGTGGTAAGGGATACCGAAGCGCTCCACCTCCTCCTGGTGATGGGGATGGTTGGAGACCACCATCCGGAGGTCCATGGAAAGCTCCCCTACCCGGTAGCGCCAAAGGAGTTCCAAAAGGGCGTGGGCGGGCCGGGAAACCAAGATGGCCACCCGTTTCCTTTCCGAGGCGTAGGCCAGGCGCCACTCCATCTGAAAGCGGCTGGCCACCACATCCTGGAAGGCCCTTTCTAAAGCGGGGCGGGAGAGGTCCAGGTGGGGGGTGGTGAAGGCCAGGCGCATGAAGAAGGTGCCGCCTTCCGGGTCGGTGGAATACTGCTGCAGATCCGTGATGTTGGCCCCGTGGGCGTAAAGGAACCCGGACACGGCAGCCACGATGCCGGGCCGGTCCGGGCAGGTGATGAGGAGCCGCGCCTCTTCCATAGGGGCTACTATAACCCGAGTTGCCACCCACGTTCGCTCCCTTCCCGGAAGCCGGTTGTTTGGGGAATCCTGGGGATGGGGGTAAAAGGGGGCGCCCAGGGAGAGGAGGTGCCCCCTGGACCGGGACACCCTGAAGCCGGCGCCACGGGAAGCGGTGAGGGAAGCCGTGGCTGCGCCCCGGCAGGGGGACCGAAAGGCCTTCCTGCAGGAACAGGGTGGCGGCAAGAAAGGCTACAGGCACCATCGGCCCTTCCTCCGGCTTCCCAAGGGACCAGATCCCGCAAAACCCCCTCTGGGAGCATTGTCTGGGAGGCAGTTCTTAGAAAAAAGGGGGGTGTGGGGGGGCTATAATC
>NZ_JAKTNR010000015.1:0-354 GCF_022760855.1 Thermus albus | reverse complement strand
TTAGCCCCCCCACGTCCGCCGGCGGTTCATTTGGGGCAGGGGCCCCAAAGCCGCGGACATAGCCTAGTGGACGGCGGATGTGCTACCATGGGATGGAGGTACGGTGATCAGAAAAGCCTTCAAGTACCGCCTGTACCCTACCAAGCCCCAAAGGAGGGACTTGGGTCAGCCCCGTAGGGGCTATCTTGGGCGGACTCTCTCCTTGTGCCGTCAGCTTTACAATGCCGCACTTCAGGAACGTAGAGAGGCCTACAAGAAGGCCAAAAAGACCATCGGTTTCTATGAACAGAAGCGGTATCTTCCGGAGATACGAGCGGAGTTACCGGAGTATGGACGTATACACTCTCAGGTCCT
>NZ_JAKTNR010000014.1 GCF_022760855.1 Thermus albus | reverse complement strand
TCGTGAGGGTGGGCGGACCGTGGGCGCCGGCGTGGTCACCAAGATCCTGGAGTGAGGTGAGGCATGCCCAAGATCCGCATCAAGCTACGGGGCTTTGACCACAAGACCCTGGACGCCTCGGCCCAGAAGATCGTGGAAGCGGCCCGGCGCTCCGGGGCTCAGGTCTCGGGTCCCGTGCCCCTGCCTACCCGGGTTAGGCGCTTCACCGTGATCCGGGGTCCTTTCAAGCACAAGGACTCCCGGGAACACTTTGAGCTGCGCACCCACCACCGCCTGGTGGACATCCTGAACCCCAACCGCAAGACCATTGAGAGCCTTATGTCCCTGGACCTGCCCACCGGGGTGGAGATCGAGATCAAAACCGTGGGGGGTGGCAAATGAAGGGCATCCTGGGCCTAAAGGTGGGCATGACCCGGATTTACCGGGAGGACCGGGCCATTCCCGTCACCGTGATCCTGGCGGGGCCTTGCCCGGTGGTCCAGCGCCGGACGCCGGAAAAGGATGGGTATACGGCGGTCCAGCTGGGCTTCCTGCCCCAGAACCCTAAGCGGGTGAACCGGCCCATGAAGGGGCATTTCGCCCGGGCTGGGGTGGGTCCGGTGCGTATCCTAAAGGAAATCCGCGACTTCAATCCCGAAGGGGATGTGGTGACCGTGGAGATCTTCCAAGCGGGGGAGCGGGTGGACGTGACCGGCACCACCAAGGGCCGGGGCACGGCGGGGGTAATGAAGCGCTGGAACTTCGCCGGCGGCCCCGATTCCCACGGCGCCCACAAGATCCACCGCCACCCTGGGTCCATCGGGAACCGCAAGACCCCGGGCCGGGTCTACAAGGGAAAGAAAATGGCCGGGCGCTATGGGGCTGAGCGGGTCACGGTGATGAACCTCGAGGTGGTGGACGTGATCCCCGAGGAAAACCTCCTCTTGGTCAAGGGTGCGGTGCCTGGTCCCAACGGGGGCTTGGTGCTGGTGCGCGGGACCAAGAAGGTGGCCAAGTAAAGGAGGGTATGGTGTACCAGATTCCTGTTCTCTCCTCGTCTGGCAAGCGGGAGCTTTCCGCTGACCTTCCCCAGGAGATCAATCCCCATCTCCTTTGGGAGGTGGTGCGCTGGCAGCTGGCGAAAAGGCGCCGGGGTACCGCCAGCACCAAGACCCGGGGTGAGGTGGCCTACTCCAGCCGCAAGATCTACCCCCAGAAGCACACGGGCCGGGCCCGCCACGGGGATATAGGGGCCCCCATCTTCGTGGGGGGTGGGGTGGTTTTTGGCCCCAAGCCCCGGGACTACAGCTACACCTTGCCCAAGAAGGTGCGGCAGGCGGGCCTGGCCATGGCGGTGGCCGACCGGGCCAGGGAGGGCAAGCTCCTTTTGGTGGAGGACTTCCCCGGCGTGAACGGCAAGACCAAGGAGTTTTTGGCCTGGGCCAAGGTTGCGGGGCTGGACGGCGCGGAAAGCGTCCTCCTGGTGACGGCCAACGAGGTGGTGCGCCGGGCGGCCCGCAACCTCCCTTGGGTGGTAACCCTGGCCCCGGAAGGGCTCAACGTCTACGACATCCTGCGCACCGGACGCCTGGTCATGGACCTGGCGGCCTGGGAAGCCTTCCAGGCCCGCATGGGGGGTGAGGCATGAAGACCGCCTTTGACGTGATCCTGGCCCCGGTGCTTTCCGAAAAGGCCTATGCTGGCTTCGCCGAGGGCAAGTACACCTTCTGGGTCCACCCCAAGGCCACCAAAACGGAGATTAAAAACGCCGTGGAGGCGGCCTTTAAGGTCAAGGTGGTGGGGGTGAACACCATGACGGTGCGGGGAAAGAAAAAGCGCCTGGGCCGTTACCTGGGCAAGCGCCCCGACCGCAAGAAGGCCATCGTGCAGGTGGCTGCCGGGCAGAAGATTGAGGCCTTGGAGGGCCTCATCTAGACCTAAGCCGGGAGGGGGGCCCGGCCCCGATCCGGCAAGGGAGGCATAGAGGATGGCAGTAAAGAAGTTCAAACCCTACACCCCAAGCCGCCGCTTCATGACGGTGGCGGACTTCTCCGAGATCACCAAAACGGAGCCGGAGAAGTCTTTGGTCAAGCCCCTGAAGAAGACGGGGGGGCGGAACAACCAGGGGCGCATCACCGTGCGCTTCCGCGGGGGCGGCCACAAGCGGCTTTACCGGATCATTGACTTCAAGCGCTGGGATAAGGCAGGCATCCCCGCCAAGGTGGCGGCCATCGAGTACGACCCCAACCGCTCGGCCCGCATCGCCCTCTTGCACTACGTGGACGGGGAAAAGCGCTACATTATCGCCCCCGATGGCCTGCAGGTGGGCCAGCAGGTGGTGGCGGGGCCGGATGCCCCTATAGGGGTGGGCAACGCCCTCCCCCTTCGCTTCATCCCTGTGGGTACCGTGGTGCATGCGGTGGAGTTGGAGCCCAAGAAAGGGGCTAAGCTGGCCCGTTCCGCTGGTACCAGCACCCAGATCCAGGGCCGGGAAGGGGATTACGTGATTCTGCGCCTGCCTTCCGGGGAACTTAGGAAGGTGCACGGGGAGTGCTACGCCACCATCGGGGCTGTGGGCAACGCCGACCACAAGAACATCGTCCTGGGCAAGGCGGGCCGCACCCGTTGGCTGGGCCGCAAGCCCCACGTGCGGGGTGCCGCCATGAACCCGGTGGACCACCCCCACGGCGGTGGTGAGGGCCGGGCACCCCGGGGCCGGCCCCCCGCTTCCCCCTGGGGCTGGCAGACCAAGGGCCTTAAGACCAGGAAGCGGCGGAAGCCCTCCAGCCGCTTCATCATCGCCCGGCGCAAGAAGTGAGGTGAGCCATGCCGCGTAGCTTGAAGAAGGGCGTATTCGTTGACGAACACCTCTTGGAGAAGGTGCTGGAGCTGAACGCCAAGGGGGAAAAGCGGCTCATCAAGACCTGGAGCCGCCGCTCCACCATCGTCCCCGAGATGGTGGGCCATACCATTGCGGTCTACAACGGCAAGCAGCACGTGCCCGTCTACATCACCGAGAACATGGTGGGGCACAAGCTGGGAGAGTTCGCCCCCACCCGCACCTACCGGGGGCATGGCAAAGAGGCTAAGGCCACCAAGAAGAAGTAGCCATGGAAGCGAAAGCCATTGCCCGTTACGTGCGCATCTCCCCCAGGAAGGTCCGGTTGGTGGTGGACCTGATCCGGGGGAAGAGCCTCGAGGAGGCCCGCGCCATCCTGCGCTACACCCCCAAGCGGGGGGCCTATTACGTGGCCAAGGTGCTGGAGTCCGCCGCCGCCAACGCGGTCAACAACCACGACATGCTGGAGGATAGGCTTTTTGTGAAGGCGGCCTTTGTGGACGAGGGGCCGGCCCTAAAAAGGGTGCTTCCCCGGGCCCGGGGCCGGGCGGACATCATCAAGAAGAAGACCAGCCACATCACGGTGATCCTGGGGGAGAAACATGGGAAATAAGATCCACCCCATCGGATTTAGGCTCGGCATCACCCGGGACTGGGAGTCCCGTTGGTATGCGGGCAAAAGGCAGTACCCGCATCTCCTCGTGGAGGACCAGAAGATTCGTGAGGTCCTCACCAAGGAGCTCTACCCGGCAGGTCTGGCCCGCATTGACATTGAACGGGCTGCGGACAACGTGGCCGTAACCGTGCACGTGGCCAAGCCCGGCGTGGTCATCGGCCGGGGCGGGGAGAAGATTAAGGTTCTAAGGGACACCCTTTCCCAGCTCACGGGAAAGAATGTGGCCCTGAACGTCCAGGAGATCCATAACCCCAACCTCTCGGCGCCCCTGGTGGCCCAGCGGGTGGCGGAGCAGATTGAGCGCCGCTTTGCCGTGCGCCGGGCCATCAAGCAGGCGGTGCAGCGGGTCATGGAGGCGGGGGCCAAGGGGGCCAAGGTGATCGTGTCCGGCCGCATCGGTGGCGCCGAGCAGGCCCGCACCGAGTGGGCGGCCGAGGGCCGGGTGCCCCTCCACACCTTGCGTGCTAATATAGACTATGGCTTCGCTTTGGCCCGCACCACCTACGGGGTGCTGGGGGTCAAGGCCTACGTGTTCCTGGGCGAGGTGATTGGCGGCCAGAAGCCCAAGGCCCGGCCCGAGGAGCCAAGGGCGGAGGAGAGGCCCCGCCGCCGCCGCCCGGCCGTGCGCGTGAAGAAGGAGGAGTAGGCCATGTTGATGCCCAGGCGCATGAAGTACCGCAAGCAGCACCGGGGCCGCATGAAGGGGGCGGCCAAGGGGGGTGACTACGTGGCCTTTGGGGACTTCGGCCTGGTGGCCATGGAACCCGCCTGGATCACCTCCCAGCAGATTGAGGCGGCCCGTGTGGCCATGGTGCGCCACTTCCGCCGTGGGGGGAAGATCTTCATCCGCATCTTCCCCGACAAGCCCTACACCAAGAAGCCCCTCGAGGTGCGGATGGGTAAGGGTAAGGGCAACGTGGAAGGCTACGTGGCGGTGGTGAAGCCGGGGCGGGTGATGTTTGAGGTGGCGGGGGTCACCGAGGAGCAGGCCCTCGAGGCCTTGCGCATTGCCGGCCACAAGCTTCCCATCCGGACCAAGATCGTGAGGAGGGATGCCTACGATGAAGCCCAGTGAGATCCGCAAGCTCTCTCCCAGTGAGATTGAAAAGCTGGTTCGGGAGAAGAAGCGGGAGCTGATGGAACTTCGCTTCCAGGCCTCCATCGGCCAGCTTTCCCAGAACCACCGGGTGCGGGAGACGAGGCGCCTCATCGCCCGGCTCCTCACGATCCTGAACGAGAAGAGGAGGGCCAATGCCTAAGAAGGTGCTGACCGGGGTGGTGGTGAGCGACAAGATGCAGAAGACCGTCACGGTCTTGGTGGAGCGCCAGTTCCCCCACCCCCTCTATGGCAAGGTGATCAAGCGCTCCAAAAAGTACCTGGCCCACGACCCCGAGGAGAAGTACCAGGTGGGGGACGTGGTGGAGATCATCGAGGCCCGCCCCATCTCCAAGCGCAAGCGCTTTAGGGTTTTGCGCCTGGTGGAGGGGGGTCGGTTGGACCTGGTGGAGAAGTACCTGGTGCGTAGGCAGAACTACGCCAGCCTTTCCAAGCGGGGAGGTAAGGCATGATCCAGCCCCAAACCTACCTGGAGGTGGCCGATAACACCGGGGCCCGCAAGATCATGTGCATCCGGGTCCTGAAGGGTTCCAACGCCAAATACGCCACCGTGGGGGATGTGATCGTGGCCAGCGTCAAGGAGGCCATCCCTCGCGGGGCGGTGAAGGAAGGGGACGTGGTGAAGGCGGTGGTGGTGCGCACCAAAAAGGAAGTAAAGCGCCCCGATGGCTCGGCCATCCGCTTTGACGACAACGCCGCCGTCATCATCAACAACCAGCTGGAGCCCCGGGGCACCCGTGTTTTCGGACCCGTGGCGCGGGAACTTCGGGAAAAGGGGTTCATGAAGATTGTCTCCCTGGCTCCGGAGGTGCTCTGATGCAGGCCAAGGTGCATGTGAAGAAGGGGGACACGGTTCTGGTGGCCTCCGGCAAGTACAAGGGCCAGGTGGGCAAGGTGAAGGCGGTTCTGCCCAGGAAGGGTGCGGTCATCGTGGAGGGGGTGAACATCGTCAAGAAGGCGGTGCGGGTCAGCCCCCAGCATCCCCAGGGTGGCTTTGTGGAGCAGGAAGCCCCCCTGCATGCCTCCAAGGTGCGCCCCATCTGCCCCGCATGCGGCAAGCCCACCCGGGTGCGCAAGAAGTTCCTGGAGGATGGCCGCAAGATCCGGGTTTGCGCCAAGTGCGGCGGGTCTTTGGACGTGGAGGAGTAAGATGCCCTTGGACGTAGCCCTCAAGAGGAAGTACTACGAGGAAGTGCGGCCTGAGCTCATCCGCCGCTTTGGTTATAAGAACATCTGGGAAGTGCCCAGGCTGGAGAAGGTGGTGGTCAACCAGGGTTTGGGCGAGGCCAAGGAGGATGCCCGCATCCTGGAGAAGGCTTCCAAAGAGCTTGCCCTCATCACCGGTCAAAAGCCAGCCATAACCCGGGCCAAGAAGTCCATCTCCAACTTCAAGCTGCGCAAGGGGATGCCCATCGGGCTCAGGGTTACCCTGCGGGGCGACCGCATGTGGATCTTCCTGGAGAAGCTACTGCACGTGGCGCTTCCCCGCATCCGCGACTTCCGCGGGGTAAACCCGGGTAGCTTTGATGGCCGGGGCAACTACAACCTGGGCCTTAGGGAACAGCTCATCTTCCCGGAGATCACCTACGACATGGTGGACGCCCTTAGGGGCATGGATATTGCGGTGGTCACCACCGCCCGGACCGACGAGGAGGCCAAGGTCCTTTTGGAGCTTCTGGGCTTCCCCTTCCGCAAGTGAGGCGAGCATGGCGAGAAAAGCGTTGATCGAAAAGGCCAAGCGTACCCCCAAGTTCAAGGTGCGGGCCTACACCCGTTGCGTGCGCTGCGGGAGGGCCAGGAGCGTCTACCGCTACTTTGGGCTCTGCCGGCTTTGCCTTCGGGAGCTTGCCCACAAGGGCCAGCTTCCCGGGGTGAAGAAGGCCAGCTGGTAGGCCGTGGCCGGTCGGGGGGGTTCCCTCGAGACCGCATGGTCCAGGAGTGAGGTAAAAGGAGAGAGGAAATGTTGACGGACCCCATTGCCGACATGCTGACCCGGATTCGGAACGCCACCCGGGTTTACAAGGAGAGCACCGAGGTGCCCGCCTCCCGTTTCAAGGAGGAGATCCTCAAGATCCTGAAGCGGGAGGGCTTCATCAAGGGGTACGAGCGGGTGGAGGTGGACGGTAAACCCGTCCTGCGCATCTACCTAAAGTACGGGCCAAGGCGCCAGGGGCTGGACCCCCGGCCCGAACAGGTCATCAACCACATCCGCCGCATCAGCCGTCCTGGGCGGCGGGTCTATGTGGGGGTCAAGGAGCTTCCCCGGGTGCGCCGCGGCCTGGGGATTGCCATCCTGTCCACGCCCAAGGGGGTTCTCACCGATCGGGAGGCCCGACGGTTGGGCGTGGGTGGGGAGCTCATCTGTGAGGTGTGGTGATGTCTAGGATTGGCCGGCTTCCCATTCCCTTGCCCAAGGGGGTCACCCTGGAGGTGGCTCCGGGGCTGGTTAAGGTCAAAGGCCCCAAGGGCGAGCTTTCCGTGCCCATCTCCCCGGAGATGCGGGTGGTGGTGGAGGAGGGGCTGGTGCGGGTGGAAAGGCCCTCGGATGAAAGGCGGCACAAGAGCCTCCATGGCCTTACCCGAACCCTCATCGCCAACGCCATCAAAGGGGTTTCCGAGGGGTACGTGAAGGAGCTCCTCATCAAGGGCATCGGTTACCGGGCCCGGCTTGCGGGTCGGGCGGTGGAGCTCACCGTGGGCTTCAGCCACCCCGTGGTGGTGGAGCCGCCGGAGGGCGTGACCTTTGAGGTCCCCGAACCCACCAAGATTCGCGTTCTGGGCATAGACAAGCAGAAGGTGGGCCAGGTGGCCGCCAATCTCCGCGCCATCAAGAAGCCCAGCGCCTACCATGAGAAGGGTATCTACTACGCGGGCGAGCCCATCCGCCTTAAGCCCGGCAAGGCCGGGACGAAGAAGTAGGGGGAACCATGGCACGGCTTACCGCATACGAACGCCGCAAGTTCCGGGTGCGCAACCGCGTCAAGCGCGCGGGCCGGCTCCGCTTATCCGTCTTCCGGAGCCTTAACCACATCTACGCCCAGATCATTGACGACGAGAAGGGCCATACCCTGGTGGCCGAGTCCAGCCTGGCCCTGAAGCTCCAGGGCAACAAGACCGAGGTGGCCCGGCAGGTGGGCCGGGCCTTGGCGGAGAAGGCCAAGGCCTTGGGGATCACCAAGGTGGCCTTTGACCGCGGTCCTTACAAGTACCACGGACGGGTCAAGGCCCTGGCGGAAGGGGCCAGGGAAGGGGGCCTGGAGTTCTAGGTCGCATAGCGAGGAGGAAGCATGCCCGAGACCGATTTTGAAGAGAAGATGATCCTGGTGCGGCGCACCGCTAAGACCTACCAGGGTGGCCGCCGCTTCCGTTTCGGAGCCTTGGTGGTGGTGGGGGATCGGCAGGGCCGGGTGGGCCTGGGCCTGGGTAAGGCCAAGGAGGTGCCCCTTGCGGTGCAGAAGGCGGGGTACTACGCCCGCCGCAACATGGTGGAGGTGCCCTTGCAAAACGGCACCATTCCCCATGAGATTGAGGTGGAGTACGGAGCTTCCAAGATCCTCCTGAAGCCGGCAGCCCCGGGTACGGGGGTGATCGCGGGGGCGGTTCCCCGGGCCATCCTCGAGCTCGCCGGGATCACGGATATCCTCACCAAGGAGCTGGGGAGCCGTAACCCCATCAACATCGCCTACGCCACCATGGAGGCTCTCAGGCAGCTTAAGACCAAGCAGGATGTGGAGCGCCTGCGGAAAGGCGGTGAGGAGTGATGGCCAAGCTTAAGGTCAAGCTGGTGAAAAGCCCCATTGGGTATCCCAAGGACCAGAAGGCGGCCTTGAAGGCCCTGGGGCTGACCAAGCTTCACAAGGAAAAGGTCTTTGAAGACCATCCCGCCATACGGGGGAACATCCAGAAGGTGGCCCACCTGGTGCGGGTGGAGGTGGTGGAATGAAACTTACCGACTTAAAACCCAATCCTGGGGCCAACAAGAGGCGGAAGCGGGTGGGGCGGGGTCCTGGCTCCGGCCACGGCAAGACGGCCACCCGGGGCCACAAGGGGCAGAAGTCCCGCTCCGGTGGCCTCAAGGATCCGCGCCGCTTTGAGGGGGGGCGCTCCACCACCCTGATGCGCCTGCCCAAGCGGGGGATGCAGGGCCAGGTGCCCGGGGAGATCAAGAGGCCCAGGTACCAGGGGGTGAACCTCAAGGACCTGGCCCGCTTCCAGGGGGAGGTGACCCCCGAGATGCTGGTCCAGGCCGGGATTCTGAAGAAGGGGTACAGGCTAAAGGTGTTGGGGGAGGGGGAGGCTAAGCCCCTTAAGGTGGTGGCCCACGCCTTTTCCAAAACTGCCCTGGAGAAGCTAAAGGCTGCGGGCGGCGAGGCCGTCCTGCTGGCCCCATTGCCTGAAGGGCAAACGCCTAAGGAGGCTTAGGATGCTTAAGGCCTTCCGGAGCGCCCTGGCCATCCCCGAACTGCGCCAGCGGATCCTCTTCACCCTGCTGGTGTTGGCCGCCTACCGCCTGGGGGCCTTTATCCCCACCCCGGGGGTGGACCTGGACAAGATCCAGGAGTTTTTGCGCACCACCCAGGGGGGGGTTTTCGGCATCATCAACCTGTTTTCCGGCGGTAACTTTGAGCGCTTCTCCATCTTTGCCCTGGGGATCATGCCCTATATCACCGCGGCCATCATCATGCAGCTTTTGGTGAACGTGGTCCCCATGCTAGAGAAGCTTTCCAAGGAGGGTGAGGAGGGCCGCCGCATCATCAACCAGTACACGCGGATCGGCGGCATCGCTCTGGGGGCTTTCCAGGGATTCTTTCTGGCCACCGCCTTCCTAGGGGCGGAGGGCGGGCGCTTCCTCCTTCCCGGCTGGTCCCCCGGTCCCTTTTTCTGGCTGGTGGTGGTGGTCACCCAGGTGGCGGGCATCGCCCTTCTCCTTTGGATGGCGGAGCGCATCACCGAGTACGGCATCGGCAACGGCACCAGCATGATCATCTTTGCCGGGATCGTGGTGGACTGGCTGCCGCAGCTTTTCCGCACCGCGGGCCTTATCCGCACCGGGGAAGTGAACCTGGTGGCCTTCCTCTTCTTCCTGGCCTTCATCGTCTTGGCCTTTGCCGGCATGGCGGCGGTGCAGCAGGCGGAAAGGCGTATTCCTGTCCAGTACGCCAGGAAGGTGGTGGGCAGAAGGGTCTATGGGGGGCAGGCCACCTATATCCCCATCAAGCTGAACGCCGCTGGCGTCATCCCCATCGTGTTCGCCGCCGCCATTCTGCAGATTCCCATCTTCCTCACCGCCCCCTTCCAGGACAACCCCGTGCTCCAGGCCATCGCCAACTTTTTCAACCCCACCCGTTTCTCGGGTCTACTCATTGAGGTGGTGCTCATCGTCCTTTTCACCTACGTGTACACCGCGGTGCAGTTTGACCCCAAGCGGATTGCGGAAAGCCTCCGGGAGTACGGGGGCTTCATCCCCGGCATCCGTCCCGGGGAGCCCACGGTGAAGTTCCTGGAGCACATCGTTTCCCGCTTGACCCTCTGGGGGGCTCTTTTCCTGGGCCTGGTGGCGGCCTTGCCCCAGATCATCCAGAACCTCACCGGGGTGAAGAGCATCGCCTTTTCCGGCATCGGCCTTCTCATCGTGGTGGGCGTGGCCCTGGATACCCTTAGGCAGATTGAGAGCCAGTTGATGTTGAGGAACTACGAGGGGTTCCTCTCCAAGGGCCGCATCCGCGGCCGCACGCGTTAGGAGGAAGGATGGGGGAAGCGGTGATCTTCTTGGGACCGCCGGGGGCGGGGAAGGGCACCCAGGCGGCGCGGCTTGCCGAGGAGCTGGGCTTTAAGAAGCTTTCCACTGGGGACATCTTGCGGGACCACGTGGCCCGGGGCACGCCCTTAGGCCAGCAGGTGAAGCCCATCATGGACCGGGGGGACCTGGTGCCGGATGAGCTCATCCTGGCCCTCATCCGTGAGGAGCTGGCGGAACGGGTGATTTTTGATGGGTTTCCCCGTACCCTGGCCCAGGCGGAGGCTTTGGACCAGCTCCTCCAGGAAACGGGAACCCGGCTCCTTGGGGTGGTGCTGGTGGAGGTGCCGGAGGAGGAGCTCATCGCCCGGATGCTCAAGCGGGCGGAGCTGGAGGGGCGTTCCGACGATAACGAGGAGACCATCCGGCACCGGCTCCGGGTTTACCGGGAGAAGACCGAGCCCTTGGTGCAGTATTATGAGAAAACGGGTGCCTTGAGGCGGGTGGATGGCCTGGGTACCCCTGATGAGGTCTACGCCCGCATCCGGGCCTCCTTAGGAATCTGATGGCCATCAAGCTGAAGAGTCCATGGGAGATTGAGCGCATGCGGGAGGCGGGGGCCCTCCTCACCGAGGTGGTGGAGGAGGTAGGGCGGCACGTGGAGCCCGGCATCACCACCAAGGAGCTGGACCGGATCGCCTACGAGGCCATAAGGAAGCGCAAGGCCAAGCCGGCCTTCCTGGGCCTTTACGGCTTCCCCGCCACCTTGTGCACCTCGGTGAACGAGGTGGTGGTCCACGGCATTCCCTCAGAGGAGCCCCTAAAGGAAGGGGATATCCTCTCCGTGGATGTGGGGCTCATCTACGGGGGTTTCGCTGCGGATATGGCCCGGACCTTTCCCGTGGGCAAGGTTTCCCCGGAGGCGGAAAGGCTCATAAGGGACACGGAGGCTGCCTTCTGGGAGGGGTTTAAGTACCTTAGGCCCGGCTACCGCATCGGGGATGTGGCCCATGCGGTGCAGACTTTTCTGGAAGGCCGGGGGTATGGGGTGGTGCGGGAGTTCGTGGGGCATGGGGTGGGCCGGGAAATCCACGAGGATCCCCAGTTGCCCAACTTCGGTAAGCCGGGAACAGGGCCCAAGATTCGGCCAGGTATGACCCTAGCCCTCGAGCCCATGGTCACCTTACGCCCAGCTTCTGTGGTAATATTGGAAGATGGCTGGACGGCGAGCGCCGGAGCTGGCAACCTCGCCGCCCATTACGAGAACACCATTTTGGTGACGGAGGAGGGCCCGGAGCTTCTCACCGGGGTTGCCTTGGTGCGGGCGCAGTAGGAGGGGTATGGCGAAGGAGAAGGACACCATTCGGGCAGAGGGCGTGGTTACCGAGGCCTTGCCCAACACCACGTTTCGGGTGAAGTTGGACTCGGGGCCCGAGATCCTGGCCTACATCTCGGGCAAGATGCGCATGCACTACATCCGCATCCTGCCTGGGGACCGGGTGGTGGTGGAGATTACCCCCTACGACCCCACGCGGGGCCGCATCGTGTACAGGAAGTAGGAGGCGAGATGAAGGTACGGGCATCGGTGAAAAAGATGTGCGAGAAGTGCAAGGTGGTGCGCCGGCACGGTCGGGTGTACGTGATCTGCGAAAACCCGAAGCACAAGCAGCGTCAGGGATAAGGAGGTAACGTGGCCAGGATTGCAGGCGTGGAGATTCCCAGGAACAAGCGGGTGGACGTGGCCCTCACCTACATCTACGGGGTGGGGCCGGCCCGGGCCAAGGAGGCCTTGGAGAAGACGGGCATCAATCCGGCAACCCGGGTGAAGGACCTCACCGAGGCGGAGGTGGTGCGCCTTCGGGAGTACGTGGAGAACGCCTGGAAGCTGGAGGGTGAGCTCAGGGCGGAGGTGGCCGCCAACATCAAGCGCCTCATGGACATCGGTTGCTACCGGGGCCTCCGCCATCGCCGCGGCTTGCCGGTGAGGGGGCAGCGCACCCGCACCAACGCCCGTACCCGTAAGGGCCCCCGAAAGACGGTGGCGGGCAAGAAGAAGGCGCCTAGGAAGTAGCTCTAGGGCCAGTGGATACTCCTAAGAGAGGGAGAGTATGGCCAGAAAGACCACCAAGAAGAAAATCAAGCGGCAGGTGGCCAGTGGGAAGGCGTACATCCACGCCTCCTACAACAACACCATCGTGACCATCACCGACCCGGACGGCAACCCCATCACCTGGTCCTCGGGTGGGGTCATCGGCTACAAGGGGAGCCGCAAGGGCACCCCGTATGCGGCCCAGCTTGCGGCCATGGACGCCGCCAAGAAGGCTATGGCCTACGGCATGCAGAGCGTGGACGTGATCGTGCGCGGCACCGGCGCGGGCCGGGAGCAGGCCATCCGGGCCCTCCAGGCCTCGGGCTTGCAGGTGAAGTCCATCGTGGACGACACCCCCGTGCCCCATAACGGCTGCCGGCCTAAGAAGAAGTTCCGCAAGGCTTCGTAAGGAGTAGGAGAAGATGGGTCGTTACCTTGGTCCAGTTTGCCGTCTTTGCCGCCGGGAAGGAGTGAAGCTTTACCTGAAGGGGGAGCGTTGCTACAGCCCCAAGTGCGCCATGGAGCGCCGCCCTTACCCACCAGGCCAGCACGGGCAGAAGCGCACCCGCCGGCCTTCGGACTACGCGGTGCGCCTGAGGGAGAAGCAGAAGCTCCGCCGCATCTACGGGATCTCGGAAACCCAGTTCCGCAACCTCTTTGAGGAGGCCAGCCGTAAGAAGGGGGTTACAGGTACCGTCTTCCTGGGACTTTTGGAGTCCCGCTTGGACAATGTGGTCTATCGGCTGGGCTTCGCTGCTAGCCGCCGCCAGGCCCGGCAGATGGTGCGCCATGGGCACATCACCGTGAACGGGCGCCGGGTGGACCTTCCCGCCTACCGGGTGAAGCCGGGGGACGAGATCGCCATCGCCGAGGGTAGCCGCAACCTGGCCTTCATCCGGGAGAACCTCGAGGCCATGAAGGGCCGCAAGGTGGGCCCCTGGCTTTCCTTGGACGTGGAGGGGATGAAGGGCAAGTTCCTGCGCCTGCCGGATCGGGAGGACCTGGCCCTGCCCGTGAACGAGCAGCTGGTGGTGGAGTTCTACTCCAGGTAGCCCTGCAGGGGCCCGGCCTGTCCGGGCCCCTATATTGGCAAGGAGGTCTATGTTAGAGAGCAAGCTGAAAGCCCCGGTCTTCACGGTGCGCACCCAGGGGCGGGAATATGGGGAGTTCGTCCTGGAGCCCCTGGAGCGGGGGTTCGGCGTCACCCTGGGCAACCCCTTGAGGCGGATTCTCCTTTCCTCCATCCCCGGGACCGCGGTCACCAGCGTCTACATTGAGGATGTCCTCCACGAGTTCTCCACCATTCCCGGGGTCAAGGAGGATGTGGTGGAGATCATCCTGAACCTGAAGGAGCTGGTGGTGCGCTTCCTGGACCCCAGGATGCAGACCACCACCCTGATCCTAAAGGCCCAAGGCCCTAAGGTGGTCAGGGCGGGGGATTTTGTCGTCCCACCTGATGCCGAGATCCTAAACCCCGATCTGCCCATCGCCACTTTGGAGGAGGGGGGTAAGCTCTACATGGAGGTGCGGGTGGACCGGGGCGTGGGGTACGTGCCCGCCGAGCGCCACGGCATCAAGGACCGGATCAACTCCATCCCCGTGGACGCCATCTTTTCCCCTGTGCGCCGGGTGGCCTTCCAGGTGGAGGATACCCGGCTTGGCCAGCGCACCGACCTGGACAAGCTGACCCTTAGGATCTGGACGGACGGTTCCGTGACCCCTCTGGAGGCCCTGAACCAGGCGGTGGAGATCCTTAGGGAGCACCTTTCCTACTTTGCCAACCCCCAGGCCACCGCCCTGCCTGCCCCGGAGCCGGCTTCGGTGGAGCGCACGGAAGGGGAGGAGGACCTGGACCTGCCCTTGGAGGAGCTAGGGCTTTCCACCCGGGTTCTTCACAGCCTCAAGGAGGAGGGGATCGAGTCGGTGCGGGCGCTTTTGGCCTTGAACCTCAAGGACCTTAAGAACATCCCCGGCATCGGGGAAAGGAGCCTCGAGGAGATCCGCGAGGCTTTGGCCAAGAGGGGCTTCGCCCTAAAGGAGTGAGACCATGCGCCACCTAAAGTCTGGAAGGAAGTTGGACCGCCACTCTTCCCACCGTCTGGCCCTATACCGGAACCAGGCCAAAAGCCTGCTCACCCATGGCCGCATCACCACCACCGTGCCCAAGGCCAAGGAGCTCACCGGGTTCGTGGACCACCTCATCCACCTGGCCAAGCGGGGCGACCTGCACGCCCGCCGCCTGGTGCTGAGGGATCTGCAGGACGTGAAGCTGGTGCGCAAGCTCTTTGATGAGATTGCTCCCAAGTACCAGAACCGGGCCGGGGGGTACACCCGGGTGCTGAAGCTGGCGGAGCGCCGGCGGGGGGATGGGGCACCCTTGGCCCTGGTGGAGCTGGTGGAGTAGGGTACCGAAAGGGGGCAAGGATACCCCTTTAGCGCCGGGCCCCAGGATGGGGTACCGGCGCTCAGGCGTTTCCTCCTCGCTCCTGGAGGAGCCTTAGCACCTGGTCCTCCAGTTCACCGATGTAGGCGGCCAGGGTGTTGCCGTGCTTTTCCAGGATTTCCGCCAGGCGGGCCTCGAGGGCCCGGATCTCCTCCTTCTCCACCTCCGCCAGGCGCTTCAGTTCCTCTTCCAGGTAGCGCCTGAGCTCGGTGTAGCGGCTCTGCTCCGCTTCCTCGGCCAGCTTTTTGTAGTGGAGAAGCTCCCGGGCGTAGCGCCGCACCTCCAGGAGGGCGGCGGTTTCCAGGCCGATGGTGAAGATGAGGTAGAGGAGGGAAACCACCCCCAAGGCCACCACCAGAACCAAGCCCAAAGGAGCCTCCACCCGGGTGAGGCCCAGGGACAAGGAGGTGGGTTTGGTGACCTCCCCCCAGTTGAGCCAGGAGAAGAGCACCAGCAGAAGGAGGACGAAGAGGGCAAAAAGGATGCGTGCGCTCATAGGTCAGCCTCCATAGGGCACTGGGGGGATTATACACTCTTGCCCATGGGCTACCTGTACCTGCTCCTGGCGGCCTTCCTTTGGGGTCTCATCGGCCCTGTAAGCCGCCTGGCCTTTCAGGAAGGGCTTACCCCGCTTGCCGTGGCCTTTTTCCGGGCGGTCATCGCCTGGGTGTTCTTCGGCACGCATGCCCTCTTCCTGCGCCAGGTCAGGGTGGAGGGCCGGGATGCCTTACCCCTCCTTCTTTTCGGTCTGGTGGGGGTTTCCCTCTTCTACGGCTCCTACCAGCTGGCGGTGGTCTACGGGGGGGCGGCCTTGGCTTCTGTCCTTTTGTACACGGCCCCCGCTTGGGTGGCCCTCCTTTCCCGGGTGGTTCTCAAGGAACCCCTGGACCCCACGGGGCTTTGGGCGGTGGCCCTGACCCTTCTGGGGGTGGGGCTGATGGGGGCGGGAGGGGGGAGTGGGGTACGGGTCCTGTACCTGGCCCTTTTCTTCGGGCTCCTTTCCGGGTTCACCTATGCCCTTTACTACATCTTCGGCAAGCTTTACCTCCCCCGTTACGCCACCCCCACCCTCTTCCTCTACGCCCTGCCCGTGGGGGCCTTGGGGCTTTTGCCCTGGGTGGAGTTCCTGCCTCTGAGCCCAAAGGGCATGGGAGCCTTGCTCTTCTTGGGGACGTTTTCCACGTATGGGGCCTACCTGGCCTACTATGCGGGTTTAAGGCGCCTTCCCGCCACCCGGGCCAGCGTGGTGGCCACCCTCGAGCCCGTGGTGGCCAACCTGTTCGCCTATCTCCTTTTCCGGGAGGTGCTTTCCCTATGGGCTTACCTGGGGGCGGGCCTGGTGCTCCTGGCGGTGCTCCTTACGGTGCGGCGCTAGGGGCTTCAGGTTAGCCACACCTGAAGGTAGGGTTGCCAGTCCTCGGGGACCTCTTTCAGGTCGGAAAGAAAAAGGGGCGCCCTGGGCGCCCGGGGGGGCTTGAGCAGGCGCATCCCCGCCTCCTCGGGGGTGCGGTCCCCCTTCTTCAGGTTGCAGGGACGGCAGGCGGTCACCAGGTTTTCCCAGGTACTCCGGCCGCCCCGGCTTTTAGGAAGCACGTGGTCCACGGTCAGCTCCCCCCCTTGCCTTCCACAGTACTGGCAGGTGTAGCGGTCCCGCCTCAGGATGTTGCGGCGGTTGAGGGGGATGCGGCTTGGCCCCCGCCGCACCAGGCGCTTCAAGCGGATGACGCTGGGGACGGGGATCCGGGTGGATGGGGTGTGCAGGTAGCGGCCGCTTTCCGAAAGCATCTCCGCTCCCCCGGAAAGCACCAGGAGGACGCTTCGCTTGATGCTGGCCAGCCCCAAGACCTCGTAGGCGGCGTTCAGCACCAGCACCCTTGGGGCATCCAGGTCCAAGGGTTTAGCGGGGAGCCCGCTCACGTCCTTAGAATAGCAAAAGGCTTTTCGCCTATATGCTATGCTAAGGGCAACGACGGGTTTGGAGGCCCTTATGACGAGACCTTTTCCCAAAGCCCTTTCCCTTCTCCTCGGGCTGGGTCTGGCTTTGGCGCAAACCCCTTTGGAGCGAGCGGAATCGCTATTCAAAGCCGGGGAGTACGCCCAGGCCGCCTTGGCTTACGAGGAGGTTCTGGCGCAGGATTATGGCCTCTTTGAGGCCCATTTGGGCCTGGGAGTAAGCCTCTTTCGCCTGGGCCGCCTCGAGGAGGCCCGCTTCGCCTTTGACCAGATGGTCCGGGTCTTCCCCGACCGCTACGAGGGGTATTTCAACCTGGGCCAGGTCCAGTTGCGCCTGGGAAGGCCCAAGGAAGCAGCGGAGGCCTTTGCCAAAGCGGTGGAACTCAGGCCCACAGAGGAAGCCTACCTGGGATGGGCCAGCGCCCTCACCCAGGCGGGCCAGGCCAAAGAGGCGGCGGGGGTCTTAGGGAGGGGGCTTACCCCAGAGCGGAGCCCGGCCTACCACCTGGCCCTGGCCCAGGCCCTGTACGCCTCGGGGGCCCGGGCGGAGGCGGTGCCGGTGCTTTATGGCCTTGTGAACCGGGAGCCTGGGCTGGCTGAGGGCTGGGACCTTTTAGCCCGCATCCTGGCGGAGGAGGGCCTCAAGGAGAGGGCCCTAAGGGAGCTGGACCGAGGGCTTAAGGCGGTGGAGGGGAAGGCTAGGGCCCGGCTCCTCCTGCGCAAGGCCCAGCTTTCCTCCCGCCCCGAGCCCCTGTTGCGGGAGGCCTATGCCTTGGATCCATCCCTGTGGGAGGCCGCCTACCTTCTAGGGCAGGCCCGCCTCGAGGCGGGGGATGCCAAGGGAGCCCTGGGCTACCTGCTGGCCGCCTACCGGGTAAGCCCCGAGCCCCAGGTGGCCTTGAGCCTGGCGGTGGCCTCCTTGCGCTTAAGGGATTACAAAAACGCCTATCGCTATGCCGACGAGGCTGGGCCTTTAGGCACCTTCCTAAAGGCCCAAGCCGCCTATGCCTTGGGCCGGAAGGAGGAGGCCCTTAAGCTCCTGGGGGGGATGGCCACCCCGGAGGCCCAGGCCCTTAGGGGGGCGTTGCTGCTGGAAATGGGCCGCCTCGAGGAGGCCCTGGCCCTCCTCCGCCCCCTTTACGAGTCTGGCCGGGACCCGGAGGTGGGGGTCAACCTAGCGGCGGCCCTGGTGGCCTTGGGGCGGTTTGGCGATGCGGAGGTGGTCCTGAGGGAGGTGTTGCAGAGGGCGCCCAACCAGGCGGCGGCCTGGTATAACCTGGGCTTAGCCCTTAGAGGTTTAGGCCGGGAGGCGGAAGGCCAGCGGGCCTTGGCCCAGGCAGCCGCCCTGGGCTCAAAGGAGGCGCAGGCCCTCCTGCGGAGGTAGGATGCGTTGGCTACGTGAGAACTGGTTGGACTTCCTCATCTTTCTCCTCATCGCCTTGGTGGCGGCGGGCATTGTCCTTTACCTGACCGGAATCAATCCCTTTGCTCGGTCCAAGGTGGACACCTCCCTCCAGCCCGGGCCTTCGGTGACCTCCTCGCCTGCCCCCTCCTCGGTTCCACCTTCCCAGGTGGCGCCTGCCCCTCAGATTCCCCCCTCCGAGGCCAAGCCTCCCCCGGAACCCGTGGTTACGGTGCTGCCCTTGCCCCAGGCTCCCGTGGAGCCCGCCCCTGCCCCCAAGCCGCCTGCGGAACCCAAGGCCACGGCCCCGGCCAGGCCGAAAGCCCCATCCCCTCCAGCCCCTACCCCCAGCGGGGCCTACAGGGTGGCGGTGGGAGCCTTCGCCAACCCGGAAAACGCCGCCAAGCTTCGCCAGGAGCTGGCCCAGAAGGGTTATCCAGCGCGCTTGGAACCCGTGGGGAACCTGACCCGGGTGGTGGTGGGTCCTTATGCCACCGAGGCGGAAGCGCGCCGGGTGGCGGAGGCTTTGGCCTCGTATGGCGCCCAGGTTTACCGGGGCCAAGGGGCACCCCTGCCCGCCTCAGGCACCCTTTACCTACAGGTGGGGGCTTTCCAGAAGGAGGAAAACGCCTTGGCCCTGGCGGGGAAGCTCAAGGAGATGGGCCTACCGGTGGTCTTGGTGAGGGATGGGGTTTACCGGGTCCGCGTCGGCCCGGTGGCCGAGGAGGAGAAGGAGGCCCTTAAGGCCAAGGTGCGGGCCTTGGGCCTCGAGGCCCTGGAGGTGCGATGAAGGTACCCAGCGCCGCCATTAGCCGTTTGGTGACCTATTTGCGTATTCTGGAGGAACTGGAGGCCAAGGGGATCCACCGCACCAGCTCCGAGCAGCTGGCGGAGGAGGCTCAGGTGACCGCCTTCCAGGTGCGTAAGGACCTATCCTACTTTGGTTCCTACGGCACCCGGGGGGTGGGCTACACGGTGCCCGTGCTCAAACGGGAGCTCCGCCACATCCTGGGCCTTAATCGGAAGTGGGGCCTCTGCATTGTGGGCATGGGCCGATTGGGAAGTGCCTTGGCCGACTATCCTGGCTTTGGGGAGAGCTTTGAGCTACGGGGTTTCTTTGATGTAGACCCGGAAAAGATTGGCCGTCGGGTGGGGAATGGGGTGGTGGAGCACCTGGACCTCTTGCCGGAGAGG
Organism: Thermus albus; assembly: GCF_022760855.1. NCBI lineage: Bacteria > Thermotogati > Deinococcota > Deinococci > Thermales > Thermaceae > Thermus > Thermus albus. Next base: position 13,726 of record NZ_JAKTNR010000014.1, on the reverse strand, counting down.
GTGCCAGGCCGCATAGAGATCGCCCTCCTCACCGTTCCCCGGGAGGCGGCCCAAGAGGCCGCCAACCGCCTGGTGGCCGCTGGCATTAAGGGCATCCTCAACTTCGCCCCCACGGTCCTGGAGGTGCCCAAGGAGGTGGCGGTGGAGAACGTGGACTTCCTTGCGGGCCTGACCCGCTTGAGCTTTGCTATACTCAATCCCAAGTGGCGCGAGGAGATGATGGGGTGAAAGGGGTGAGGGATGAAGGGAAGAATAGTGTGGCTTCTGCTCATGGCCTTGGCCTTGGGGGGTTGTAGTTCCTTCTTTGAGGGGGGGCTGGTGGTGGGGGCTCCCACAGTTCAGGTGTCCCGAGAGAACTTTTCCTTTTCCACCGAAAAAGACGAAAACGGCAACATAGTGGCCTACAACTATAGCTACACTTTGGTCCTTTACCCATTGCCGGGTTCACCCCGCGGCTCCGTGGTCCTTTTGGATCAGGATGGGAACCCCGTGGACTTTCCTTTCACCATCTCGGAACCGTGCCCGGTCCAGGCCGTATCCTGTCCCCCAGTATCGCGCAACGTTTCTAAGGAATCCGCTACCCCCTTGGCCCCTGTGCTGGTGGAAAAGTACCGTACCGTTTCCCTGGATGGTCAGTCTAAGATAGTCCGTTTGCCTGCACCCATAGAGGTTTATTGACCGCCCTTATACTGAAGGGCGTGACGGTCCTTCCTGACCTCCAGGCCCCCCTTATTCGCTTTGAGGAGGCCCTGTCCCAACTGGTGCAATCCGACGTCCTCTTCGTGCGCCTCATCCACCAGGACCTGGTGACGGCGGGGGGCAAGCGCATCCGGCCCCGCTTGGTTTTCTTGGCCTCGAGGGCCTTGGGGGGCGCCCCCTTTGAGATGGAGCTGGCCCTGGCGGTGGAGCTACTGCACTCCGCCACCCTCCTGCACGACGACCTCATTGACGACGCGGAAACCCGCCGGGGCAAGGAAGCGGCCTTTCGCCGGTACGGGAATGCGGTTTCCGTCCTTTCGGGGGATTTTCTGCTTTCCCGGCTTCTCCACGTGATCGCCAAGACCGGGCGGATGGAGCTGGTGGAGCGCTTCGCCCAGGTGGCCAAGACCCTGAGCGAGGGGGAGGTCTTGCAGTTCCAGGTGGCCGCCTTGGAGGACTACTCCCTGGAGAACTACGAGCGGATCATCACCGCCAAGACGGCGGCCCTCATGGAGCTTTGCACCGAGGGGCCGGCCCTCCTCTTGGGCGTGGATGGGGAGGTGCGGGAGGCCCTGGCCCGCTTCGGCCTCCTCTACGGCCAGGCTTTCCAGATGCGGGACGATTACCTGGACCTTATGGGTACCCCTGAGGCCTTGGGCAAGCCCGTGGGTGGGGATATGCGGGAGGGCAAGGCCACCCTTATCACCCTGCTCTTGATGGAGCGCTTCCCTGAGGTGCGGGAGATCCTGAGGCGAAAGGGAAGGGAGGAGGGGGATTTGGAGCGGCTGCGCACCCTGGCCCGGGAGAGTGGGGTAGCCCAGGAGGTGGAAAGGCGCATTCGGGAAAGGGCCTTGATGGCGGCTGAGGCCCTTGCGCCCCTGCCCGCCTCTCCCTATAAGGAGGCCCTTCGGAGTTTGGCCCTAAAGGAAGGGGAGCGCTTTTTCTGAGGGTGGCGCGGTAGGACCTACCTCCCCGTTCTCACCCCTAGGTTGGCCGGGTTTTCCTTTTGGGCGGGGTATAATCCCCTCGGTGATGGTATGAGCCTTCCCGCCTATCGCCCTCCGGAAGACCCCGGCCTTTGGGAGGCCTTCCTGGGGAGGCTAGAGAGAACCCTAAAGGTGGTGGACATCCACCCCACCACGGTGGAGTACCTGGCCCACCCCAAGCGCCTGGTGACGGTTTCCTTACCCGTGGTCATGGACGACGGCAAGGTGCGGGTTTTCCAGGGCTACCGGGTGGTGCACGACATCGCCCGGGGGCCGGCCAAGGGGGGGGTCCGCATCCACCCCCGGGTTACCCTGGGCCAGACGGCGGGGCTGGCCGCCTGGATGACCTTGAAGGCCGCCGTTTACGACCTGCCCTTTGGCGGGGCGGCGGGGGGGATAGCCGCCGATCCCAGGCTTCTTTCCCCTAGGGAGCTTGAGCGCCTGGTGCGCCGCTATACCGCCGAGCTTGTCAACTTGATCGGCCCCGACATAGACATCCTGGGCCCCGACCTGGGTACGGACCAGCAGACGATGGCCTGGATCATGGACACCTACTCCATGACCGTGGGTTCCACGGTGCCCGGGGTGGTGACGGGCAAGCCCCATGCCCTGGGGGGTAGCGAGGGCCGGGACGATGCCGCGGGGCTTGGCGTGGCCCTGGTGTTAGCCGAGCTTGCCCGGCGGCGGGGGCTTCCCCTTAAGGGAGCCAAGGTGGTGGTCCAGGGGTTTGGCCAGGTGGGGGGAAGCTTGGCCCTTCATGCCGAGAGGATGGGCCTAAAGGTGGTGGCGGTTTCCACGGCCCGGGGAGCCATGTACGCGGAAGGGGGTATCCCCGTGGCCGAGGCCTTGCGCCACTACGAGGCCACCGGGGAACTTCCCCGCTACGACCTTGCCCCAGAAGAGCTTTTCACCTTGCCGGTGGATTACCTGGTCCTGGCGGCCCTCGAGGGGGCCTTGGACGGAGAGTTGGCCAAGGGAGTACGGGCCCCGGTGGTCTTGGAAGCCGCCAACTTTGGCCTCACTCCGGAGGCCGAGGCCTACCTCTTGGGTAAGGGGGTTTTGGTGGTCCCAGACCTCCTCACGGGGGGCGGGGGGCTTCTGGCCAGCTATCTGGAGTGGGTTCAGGACCTCAACATGTTCTTCTGGAGTGAAGAGGAGGTGCGGCAAAGCTTCGCCAAGAGCGTGGCCAAGGCGGTGGCTGAGGTGTGCCAAAGGGCGGAGGCCCTTTCCACGGATCTGCGCACCGGGGCCATGGTCCTGGCCCTGGAGCGGGTCAACGAGGCCACCAGGCTTCGGGGTGTTTACCCCTAAAGGAGTGCCTATGAAGAGCGAACCCCTTTCCTACCTGGGCAAAGACGGCGGACCTTGGGAGATCTTCGTGGAGCAGGTGGACCGGGTGGTCCCCTACCTGGGGCGTTATGCCCCCTTGGCGGAAAGCCTCAAAAGGCCCAAGCGGGTCCTGATCGTGGACGTGCCCATCCACCTGGACGACGGCACCGTGGCCCATTTTGAGGGTTACCGGGTCCACCACAACACCGCCCGGGGGCCGGCCAAGGGCGGGGTGCGTTTCCACCCCGAGGTGACCCTTTCCGAGGTCATGGCCTTGGCGGCCTGGATGACCATTAAAAACGCCGCCGTGGGCCTGCCCTATGGGGGCGGCAAGGGGGGGGTGCGGGTGGACCCCAAAAAGCTTTCCCCTAAGGAGCTTGAGCGCCTGACCCGCCGCTACACCTCGGAGATCGGCATCCTCCTGGGTCCGGACCGGGACATCCCCGCCCCCGACGTGAACACCGGGGAGCGGGAGATGGCCTGGATGATGGACACCTTTTCCATGAACGTGGGCCGCACCGTGCCGGGGGTGGTGACGGGGAAGCCCATCGCCCTCGGGGGTTCCCTGGGGAGGCGGGATGCCACGGGCCGGGGGGTGTTCGTCACCGCCAGGGCGGCGGCGGAGAAGATGGGCCTAGCCATTGAGGGGAGCCGGGTGACCCTCCAGGGCTTTGGCAACGTGGGGAATGCGGCGGCCCGCATCTTCCACGACCACGGGGCCCGGGTTATTGCCGTCCAGGACCACACGGGCACCATCTACAACGAAGCGGGGATAGACCCCTATGATCTCCTTCGCCATGTGGCCGAGTTCGGGGGGGTGCGGGGCTACCCCAAGGCGGAGCCCTTGCCCAATCCCGAGTTTTGGGCGGTACCCACGGATTTTCTGATCCCCGCGGCCTTAGAAAAGCAGATCACCGAGCAAAATGCCTGGCGGATTCAGGCCAAGATCATCGCCGAGGGGGCCAACGGGCCCACCACCCCTGCCGCCGACGACATCCTCCTAGAGAAGGGGGTCTTGGTGGTGCCCGACGTGATCGCCAACGCCGGGGGCGTGACGGTGAGCTACTTTGAGTGGGTGCAGGACTTCAACTCCTACTTCTGGACGGAGGAGGAGATCAACGCCCGCCTGGAGAGGGTCTTGCGCAACGCCTTTGAGGCGGTGTGGCAGGTGAGCCAGGAGAAGGGGATTCCCCTGCGCACCGCCGCCTATGTGGTGGCCGCCACCCGGGTCCTCGAGGCCCGGGCCCTTCGCGGCCTTTACCCCTAGGCTATTCGTGTGGACTGGCCCCGGTATGGCCGCGTGACCCTGAAGCCCTTCAGCGCAGGGCTCACCGAGGAGGAGTGGAAGGGGCTTTACGAGACCTTCCGTGACCCTGAGGTGGCCGAGTGGAACGGTTCCAGCCCCTTGCGCTCCCCCTTTTGGCTTTTCAAGCGCTTCGTCCTGGCGGAGATGCGCCGAAAGGACCGCCTAGCCTTTGTCATTCTGGACGAGAAGGGGGAGTACTTGGGCACCCTCGAGCTTTACGACCTCACCCCGGAGGAGGCCACCTTGGGCATCCTCATCGGGCGGAAGGACCGCTGGGGCCAGGGCTACGGCACCGAGGCGGTGCGGGCGGCCTTGGCCTATGCCTTTGGCCCTTTGGGGCTCAAGCGGGTGAAGCTTCGCACCTTTGCCCATAACCTTAGGGCCCGGCGGGCCTTTGAGAAGGCGGGCTTCCGCCAGGTGGGCTTAGGCCCGGGGCCGAGGGGAAGGGAGGATGTCTATATGGAGGTCCGCCATGAAGATTTTGAGTCCAAGGCTTAGGCAGGAGGTCTTTGCCCTCTTGCCCGAGGGGGTGGAGGTGCACCACCTGGATGATCCCTGGCCCGAGGCGGTGGACTTCTTCCTGCCCCCCTTCGGCCAAGAAGAGGTGGTGCGGCAGGTGCTGGAAAGGGTGGAGGTGAAGGTGGTCCAGACCCTTTCCGCCGGGGTGGACTGGATCCTCCCCCTGGTGCCGGAAGGGGTGGTGCTTTGCGATGGTTCGGGCATCCACGACGCTCCCGTGGCCGAATGGGTGGGGATGAGCCTGTTGGCCCTTCTCAAGGACCTGCCCGCCTTTTTCCAGGCCCAAGGGGAGGGGCGCTGGGCCCCCAAGGTGCTTCCGGACCTCGAGGGCAAGCGGGTCCTCCTCTTGGGCTATGGTTCCATCGGCAAGGCGGTGGAGGAGCGGCTTAGGCCCTTTGGGGTGGAGGTGCTTCCCGTGGCCAAGCACGCCCGCCCTGGGGTTTACACCCCCCAGGACCTCCCCTACCTCCTGCCCCAGGTGGATGCGGTGGTGGTCCTCCTTCCCCTTACCCCTGAAACCCGGGGGCTGGTGGACCGGGGGTTCCTTTCCCGGATGAAGCCGGGGGCCCTGTTGCTAAATGCGGGACGGGGGGCGGTGGTGGATACGGAGGCCCTTTTGGAAGCTCTAAGGGAGGGGAAAATCCGCGCAGCCTTGGACGTTACGGATCCCGAACCTCTGCCACCGGACCACCCCCTTTGGCAGGCCCCGGGGGTCCTCATCACCCCCCACGTGGCCGGGCTTTCCCAGGGGTTCCACCGCCGGGCGGCCCGGTTTCTGGCGGACCAGGTGGGGCGGTATTTGCGGGGGGAGCCTTTGAGGAATGTGGTTTTGGAGGGGTATTGATGAAGGTGATTCTTCACGGGGACTTAAGGCGCTTTGGGGAGGTCCTGGAGGTGGAGGCCAAGACGCCCAAGGAGGCCCTGGAGAAGCTTTCCATTCCCCTGGAGGAGGTTTGGCTTTTGGCGGTGGGGGAGAAGGCGGTGGGGTTGGAGGAGGAGGTGGAAGGCCCCTTAGAGGTCTACCCCCCCATCGCTGGGGGTGGTATACTGGAAGTCCTGCCCTAAAGGCAGGGGGCGCGAACAAGGGGGGAGCCGCCCGACGCCCACCCCGCGTAGAAAGGAGCATGATGGAGAAGAAGGAACTCCTCTCTACGCCCGTGGTCCCCATGGACATCAAGGCCTTTGACGCCGGGCCCATCCTCGAGGCCATGGGCAAGACCGCCTTCCAGGCGAGAAACCTCCACCGGGCGGCGGAGATCTACCTGCGCATGCTGGAGGATGACGCCGCCGTCATCCTTACCCTGGCGGGGAGCCTGGTATCTGCGGGGCAAGGCCTCATCATCCACGACCTCATAAGGAAGGGCCTGGTGGACGCCATCGTGGCCACCGGGGCCAACATCGTGGACCAGGACTTCTTTGAGGCCCTGGGCCACCGCCATTACCAGGGGGACCCCAAGGCCGACGACGAAACCCTAAGGCGCCTTTGGATTGACCGCATCTACGACACCTACATTGACGAGGAAGAGCTCCGCCACACCGACTACACCATCGCCGAGATCGCGGATTCCTTGGAGCCCCGCCCCTACTCCAGCCGGGAGTTCATCTGGCACATGGGCCGCTACCTGGTGGAAAGGGGCCTGGGGGAAGGGAGCATCGTGCGGGCTGCCTACGAGGAGGGGGTGCCCATCTTCGTCCCCGCCTTCTCCGACTCCTCCGCCGGCTTCGGCCTGGTCTACCACCAGGTGAAAAACCCCAAGGCCCACGTGACCATTGACTCCGTGGCCGACTTCCGTGAGCTTACGGAGATCAAGCTGAAAGCCGGCACCACCGGCTTGGTGATGCTGGGGGGTGGGGTGCCCAAGAACTTCGCCCAGGACATCGTGGTGGCCGCGGAGGTTCTGGGCCACCAGGTGGAGATGCACAAGTACGCCATCCAGATCACCGTGGCCGATGAGCGGGACGGGGGGCTTTCCGGTTCCACCCTTTCCGAGGCACAAAGCTGGGGCAAGGTGGACGCCGCCCTTTCCCAGATGGTCTTCGCCGAGGCCACCTTGGCCTTTCCCCTTCTGGCCTCCTACGTGTGGCACCGGGCCCCCATGCGGGCCAAAAGGCGCTACGCCGAGCTCTTTACCGCCCGGGTGCCTGCTTAGTCTAGGCTAAAGCTTCCCCCGCCTGGGGTTATGCCTGGGCGGGGGGTTTGGCTGGACCAACCCCCCTTCCCTTTGGTAAACTTCCGGCAAATGCCCGATGAGCTAAGGCTGTACCTAAAGGAGCGGTTTGGTGTCCTGGGGCCCGTTTCCCCGGGGCGCTTTGAGGCCGAGCTGGCCAAAAGGGTGGGAAGCCCCGCCAAAAGGGAGCCCCTCCTAAAGGCCTGGCGGACCTACCTGGCGGGAGGGGGAAGGGAGGCGGTGCGAAGTTTTTACCGGGAGGTCCTCAAGGTGCCCAAGGGGGAGGCCCTGGTCTACGGCATGCACCTTCCCTTTTTGGAGTTCTATGCCAAGGAGGTGCCCTCCAGGCTGGAGGGCCGGGTCTTGGAGGTGGGGGCCTTCACCGGGGCCTTGGTGGGGTATCTAAAGGGGAAACGCCCGGAACTCTCCTTTGTCGCCTTGGACGGGGTGGAAGAGGTGGTGGAAGTGGGGAGGAAGCGGGTGCCGGAGGTGGCCTGGCATGCCGCCTGGGCGGAGGAGGCGGAGCTTCCCCCCTTTGACACCCTGCTCCTCCTTTCCGTCTTCCCCGAAGGGTTTGTGGACCAAGGCTTGGAGAGCCGCCTCGAGGCCCCTGCCTTCTGGAAGCGCTTCGCTTTCTTTGAACGGCTTCCCCTCTTTGTAAGGCTTTTGAGGCCCGGGGGGCTTCTCATCTACGGCCACGGCCCTTTTTTGGGCAAGAGCCCGGAAGGGGTGGAGGAGGGGCTAAGGCACCTGGGGTTCTATGGGGTGGAGCGGGTGGGGGAGGGGGAGTACTTCCTGGTGCTGGCGAGAAGGCCCGAGGTGCTGGCAGAAGCCGCGGTGGACGAGGAGGCTTGGCCCCTGGAGGAGGAAGAGGAGGCCCCCTTGCGGGTTCCCGTTTTGGCCCAGGTGGGGGATCTTGCCGAGGTGCGGGTGCTTTTGGAGGCGGGGCGGTATGCGGAGGTCCTGGCCCAGCTGCCCGAGGGGGTGGAGGGGGAGGCCGCTTACCTTAGGGGACGAGCCCTTTTTGCCCTTTCCCGCTATGCCGAAGCGGAGGAGGCCTTAAGGCGGGCCCTTTCCGAGGAGGCGGAGGACCTTAGGGCCATGGTCCTGGTGGAGCTCGGGGAGTACGAGAGGGCCAGGCCCCGCCTCGAGGCCCTGGCCAGCAGGGGGGGGCGGTACCGGATTTACTTGGGCCGGGTCTACCTGAGCCTGGGCCGGTATGCGGACGCCTTGAGGCAGTTTGTGGAATCGGGCCTGCCCGAGGCGGAAGGGTATGTGCGGGAGGCCTTGGAAAGGATCACCGAGCGCATGCGCCGCTTTGCCCGGGAGGGGGAGTGGGCGGAGGTAAGCCGCCGGGCGGAGTTCGTGGAGGACCTTTCCCCAGGCCTCCTGACCCGGGAGATGCTCCGGCTTGGCCTTAGGGCGGCCCTGATCCAGGGGCTTTTTGCCCGGGCGGAGCGGTACGCCCGGAGGCTTGCCGACCTGGACGAGGCCCAGGGCTTTTTGGGGCTGGCCCTGGTGGCCCTAAGGGTGCGTTCGCCCCTCGAGGTGCGGCCCCTGGACGACCTCAAGTCCGTGGAACCCTACCTCACGGAGGCCTTGGCCCGGGCGGAGATCTCCGAGGCCCTCCTCCTTCTGGGCATGCTCCGCGAGCGGGAGGGACGCTACCTGGAGGCCCTGCGCCTTTTGGAGCGGGCGGCGGAGCGGGGGGAAGGGGAGGTGGCGGGCCTGGCCTACCACCACCTGGCCCGGGTGAAGCGGGCCCTTAGGCGGCCCCTTAAGGAGGTCCTGGGGGACCACAAGCGGGCCCATGCCTTAAGGGCCTACCCCGCCCCCTACCTCTTCAGCCTGGCCCAAGAGGCCCTCAAGGGGGGCGAGGAGGTCCTGGCCCGGGAGCTCCTTTCCCGGGCCCGGGATGCGGGGCTAAGCGAGGTGGCCGAGGCGGACCTCATGGGGCTACTGGCCCTTTTGGAGAGGCTGGAGGGGCCCTGGGCGGCCTTTAACCTCCTCTATCAGGCCTTGGGCCGCACCCCCAGGCCTCCCCTGGAGCTTTTGGCCCTGGGCTACCGCCTTTCCCGCGCCTTTCGGGAAAGCCCCGAGGCCAGCGAGGTGCGGGGGCAGTACCTGGCGGCTTTGTATGGGGAAGGGCGGGCGGGGGAGGTGGAGGCCCTGCTCTTGGAAGAGCTTAGGGCCCACCCCCAGGCCCTGGAGGTGCTCTTTGACCTGGCGGAACACCACGAGGCCCAGGGCAACTGGGGAAAGGCGGCGGAGTACTGGCAAAAGGCCTTGGAGGTGGTCCTATACCGGGAAAAGGACCTGGAGCTTTCCCGGGAGGTCCTGAGGAACCTCCTATTCCTCAGGCCCCACGACGAAAGCCTTTCCCTCTACCTGGAAGAGCTTAGGGCGGTGGCCCAGGGCCTTAAGGCCTTGGGGGAAAACCCGAAGGCCTTGCCGGAAACCCAGGAGGAGCTTTTGCAGGAGGTCCTCCCCCAGTTCCACGGGGAGCACCTTTTGGTGGTGGGGGGGCACACCCAGCTAAGGAGCCGTCTTGTTCCCCTCCTCCAGGCCCGGGGCCTTAAGGTGGATTGGTTTGATGCCGACACGGCCGGGGTAGGAAAAGAGGCCTTAAGGCGCATCCAAAACCGCCTGGAAAAGGCCCATGGCCTTATGATCGTGTCCAGCTACGTGGGGCACGACTTCTCCGAGCCCGTGCGCCTCGAGGCGGAGCGCCTGGGGGTGCCGGTCCATGTGATCCCAGGGCGGGCCCGGGGAGCCACGGGGTTCTTGCGGGCCCTGGCCGCCTTTGCCCCCGAGCTCTTTAAAAAGGCCCTTAAGGGGGTACAGTAAAGCCTATGGGCGCCTTAGAGCTGGGATACTCCCCCTGCCCCAACGACACCTTCATCTTCTACGCCCTGACCCATGGCCTCGTGGAGAGCCCCTTGCCGGTGAGGGCGGTCTTGGAGGATGTGGAAACCCTAAACCGCTGGGCCTTTGAGGGCAGGCTTCCCCTGACCAAGCTCTCCTATGCCGCCTACGGCCGGGTGCGGGAGCGGTACGTGGCCCTAAGGAGCGGGGGGGCCATGGGAAGAGGGGTAGGCCCCTTGGTGGTGGCCCGAAAACCCCTAAAGGGCCTAGGGGGGGCCAGGGTGGCCATCCCTGGGCAGAACACCACGGCCTTTTTGCTCCTTTCCCTGTATGCGGAAGGGTTTGAGCCGGTGGAGGTACGCTATGACCGGATTCTCCCCTTGGTGGCCCAAGGGGAGGTGGAGGCGGGGCTCATCATCCACGAAAGCCGCTTCACCTATCCCCAGTACGGGCTGGCGAAGCTGGTAGACCTGGGGGAATGGTGGGAGGGGGGGACGGGCCTGCCCCTTCCCCTGGGGGCCATCCTGGCCCGGCGGGACCTGGGGGAGGACCTGATACGCTCCCTGGACGAAGCGGTGCGGCGGAGCCTGGAATACGCCTGGGCCCACCCTGAGGAAACCCTTCCCTACCTGAAGGCCCATGCCCAGGAGCTCTCCGAGGAGGTCATCTGGGCCCACGTGCGGACGTATGTGAACGAGTTTAGCCTAGACGTGGGGGAGGAGGGAGAAAGGGCGGTGAAAAGGCTCTTCGCCGAGGCCGAGGCCCGGGGACTAATCCCTTCTTCCCCGGCCCCCCTCTTTTTGTAGACTTGGGGCATGTTCCAGGAGCTTTCCCTCGAGGCCCGGCGGGAGGCGGCCAGGATCTTCCAGCCCAAAAGGGCCTTGCGGGGCACCCCCCTCTACGCCTTAGGGGACCGGGCGGACGGGGTGTATCTGGTGCGGGAAGGGCTTATCTGGCTGGAAGGGCCCCGCTCGGCGGAAGGGGAGCCGGCTACATTGGGGGTGGTGGGGCCCGGGGAGCTTTTTGGGGAAGAGGCTTTGGTGGGGGGGAGGAGGCGCACGTCGGGGGCCACCGCCTTAACCTACGCCGAGTTCCTCTTCGCCCCCCAGGAAGCCCTGACCTCCTTGCGGGCGCGTTTTCCCGAGGTGGAGCGCTTCCTCCTGGAGGCCCTGTACGCCCGGCTGAAGGAGGCGGAGGAACGGCTTTGGCAGCTGCACCACCTCTCCGTGAGCCAGCGCCTGGCCCGTCTTCTCCTAAGGTTGGGCGCAAAGGGGGAGGTGGCCCTTTCCCACCAGGACCTGGCCCGCATGGTGGGAGCCACCCGGGAGACCGTGACCAAGCTCCTGGGGGAGTGGGCCCTTTCGGGCCTGGTGGACCTGGGTTACCGCCGGGTGGAGGTCCGGGAACCCCAGGCCCTTGCCCGCCTTGCCGAACCCCTATAGGCTTGGAGGCATGGAGATCCAGGCCTTGGCCCACCTCCTGGGTTTGCCCCAAGGGGAGGAGGCGCTTAGGGAGCGTTTGGGCCGGAGGGGCCATCCCCATCTTTTCCCAGCCCTGGAAGCCTACCTAAAGCGCCTCCAGGCGCCGCCGGAGGTCTTTGCGGCCCTTGAGGGTCTGGGGAGGGGGGCCGTGGTCACGGGCCAGCAAGCGGGGCTCCTTGGGGGGCCGGCCCTTACCTTCTATAAGGCCCATACCGCCTTGGGACTGGCGAAGAAGGTGGGAGCGGCTGCCCTTTTCTGGGTAGCCTCCCAGGACCACGATGTGGAGGAGGTGCGCCACCTCCACCTCCTGGTGGAGGAGGAGGTGCGCACCCTTTCCCTGCCCCTGCTGTCCCTGCCCGCAGGGCGCCTTTCCCTGGCCCCTTACCGGAAGGCCCTGGTGGAGTTTTTGGGGCCTTGGGCCCGGGATTCCCGGGTGGCCTACGCCCTGGAGGGAGCCACCCTTTCGGAGTTCTTTGCCCGTACCCTTTTGGCCTTCCTGGGCCCCCGGGGCCTCATCCCCTTTGACCCCATGGCCGAGGAGCTCGCGCCCCTCTTTCGGGAAGCCTTGGAAAGGGAGCTGGAAGACCCTACCTCAAGCGCCCAGGCCATCAACCAGGAGGCGGAGCACATCCGCACCCTAGGGGGGAAGCCGCCATTGCGGCGTAAGCCAGGGGCCACCAACCTGTTTCTAGAAACCGACGGGCGCAGGCTTCTCTTTTACGAGGCCGGGACTTTTACCGACGGGGTACGCCGCTACGGTAAGAAGGAGCTTTTGGAGCTTCTTTGGGCGGATCCCAGCCGCCTCACCCCGGCCGCAGGGCTCAGGCCGGTGTTCCAGGACTTGGTGTTGCCCACAGCGGGCTTCGTGGTGGGGCCCAACGAGTTTCGCTATGTGGCGGAGCTTTCCCGGGTCTACGCCCTCTATGGCGTACCTATGCCCGCCCTCTTCCTCCGCCTAAGGGCCCTGGTGTTGGAGCCTCCCCTTGGGCGCATCTTGAAGAAGTACCGGCTGGACCCCTGGGCCTTTGTGGAAAGGGGGGAGGAGGCCTTTTTAGATGCGGTGAGGGGGGTGCTGGAGGAGTTTAGGGAGTTGGAGGCGGAGCTTTTGCGCCTTTTGGAGGAGGTGGAGGCCTTGGGCGAAAGGGCCAGGGCCTTGGAGCCCACCTTGGAGAGGCCCTTCCGCCGGTATGGGGCACGCCTAAAGGGGGAAGGGGAAAGGCTTTTGAAGAAGCTCCTTCGCACCCGCATGGCCCGGGATGCCGTCCTCCTCCACCACTTGGAACGCCTAAAGCGGCACCTTCTTCCCCGGGGCTTGCCTCAGGAGCGGGTCTATCCCTTTGCCATGTACGCCCTGCGCCACCTCGAGGCCCTTTCCCGGCTCCAAGAAGCTCCCCTTCAGGGCAAGGCCACCTTGGTCTTGGGGTGACGACTCCCCGTTCTGGTCAGCCGTAAGGCTATCTTGTAGAATGGGGCTTCGCGGTTCTCACGGGACGGCCCACGCCGTACCCATCCCCGCAGGCTCCGTCCGAGCCTTTGCCAGGATGTTCAGTGCAGCCGCCACATCCCTATGGAAGTAGCCGCCACACCCCGAGCACTGAAACTCCCTGACCCACAGGGGCTTCTTCTCTCGGTGCCCGCACACCGGGCAGTCCTGGCTGGTATGTCTGGGGTCTACCCTGATAACTCGCCTACCAGCCTCCGCCGCTTTGTAGGCGAGGATTTGGAGAAATTGTGCCCACCCCGCATCCTGCACCCCCTTAGCAATGCAGGAACGGGACAGTCCGCGGATGTTCAGGTCTTCATGGACGATGGTGCCATAGCGGTTTACGAGCCTCCTGGCGAGTTGGTGGTGGAAGTCTTTGCGCTGGTTGGCGACCTTGCGGTGCAGTTTGGCAAGCTGTTTTCTGGCCTTTTTGTAGCGGTTGCTGCCCCGCTTCTTCCGGGAAAGGTTGCGCTGTACAATGGCAAGTTTGGCTTGTGCCTTCTGGAAGTAGCGGGGGGCCTGGACCATCTCCCCTTCCGAGGTGATAAGGAAGAGGGGGTTGGTGCCCAGGTCGATCCCAATGGCCGTCTGGTTTTCAGGTAGGGGTTTGGGCTCGGTCTCGCAGACAAAGATGATATACCAGTCGTCCCCTTCCCGCTTCACCGTAGCCGTCTTGACTCTGCCTTCCAATGGGCGGTGAAGTTTTATTTTGACTGAACCGACACCGTAGATGAACACCCTCTTTCCACCTTCCTGGATCTTGACCCCCGTAGTTCCAGCTTGGGCAAAAGTGAAAGAGTCATAACGCCCCTGCCCCTTGAAGCGGGGGTATCCCGCCTTCTGTCCCCCCTTGACCCTACGGAAGAAGCCCTGGAAGGCTTTGTCCACAC